>WRNF01000210.1 GCA_009776715.1 Treponema sp.
TCAGGCGCAACTTGCCATTCATCCAGCAATCGCGGGGTTTCTCCCTCCAGCAATAAAGACGGTTTGGTTTTTGCCGTTATAATATTCGCTTTTGAAGTGTCGGGGTCTTGCATATACAAAGCGCTATTCGATATTTCTTGTGCCGAACGGGTTTTCCCGCACCATTTGGGCCCTTCAATTAAAACAGCGCCCTTTGCTTGCAGCAGAAATTTCAATTTTCCGTCAGAAATACGTCTTATATATTTGCTATCCATCTATTCCATCATAAAAGAGACTATGAACTTTGTCAATGATTTACTTTTGACTTTGGCTTAGTTTTACTTTTGACTTTGGCTTAGTTTTACTTTTGACTTTGGCTTAGTTTTACTTTTGACTTTGGCTTGGTTTTACTTTTGACTTTGGCTTAGTTTTACTTTTGACTTTGGCTTAGTTTTACTTTTGACTTTGGCTTCAGGTTGTATCCCATTGGTCTGCATAAAGGCTAGGATCCTGTCGGACTTGTGGAATTTTGCGGTAAATAACCGCCGGCTAATAGCCGCAAATTCTCCGATAAACGGGGCTCCTTACGGAGTTTGAGCAGTAAAAATCGTGCTTTTGCACGATTTTTTGCATTGAATTGGATCCCTTTTGCCGCTAAATTTACTAAATTTATTATATAATATTTCTGTAATATGGAAAAGATTTGTTTAATGAAGCATATATAGATAAAATTTGCCAATATGATCCAGAGGTTTATTTTGCCGCCAGTGTACTCTGGCAAATATTGCATAGTTGGATTTATGATTTATCGGAATACTAACTATGAACATTAATCCATTGTACTATACTAAACTAGGTCAAGCATATGTCGGCAACTCTCTTGAACTTCTTTCTCATAAATAGAAAATGGCTTACATTCAGCAATTGCAGAAAATGAATACCCAAAATCGGGGAACTTGAGTTTTTAGATGTTGCGATAGCAACTTCCTTGTAGGGAAACTGACCGCTTAATAGCAAGTTAAGGCACAGCAGCGGAATTAAGTCCCTATTAAGCGGGCAGGTTTACCTCATCCGAGCCTCACAGTGACGTACTTCAGGGTATTCATTTTCTGGTTTTGCAGTAAATTTGCAAGAGCCTAAATATTAAAGATTCTGAAAAACTAATGTTTTTCAGAATCTACCTACACTACCTCCCAGCGAATGCAGGCTTACAGCAATTGCAGAAAATGAATNCCCAGAAACAGGGAACTTGAGTGGATGAGGGAAACTGACCGCTTAATAGCAAGTTAAGGCACAGCAGCGGAATTAAGTCCCTATTAAGCGGGCAGGTTTACCTCATCCGAGCCTCACAGTGACGTACTAGCCATGCTTGCATGGCTCAGGGTTTTCATTTTCTGGTTTTGCAGTAAATTTGCAAGAGCCTTGTCTTTACAAACAAGCAACAAACCTATATATTAATAACACCATGAAAGAAATTTCTCTAACAGGCATAAAACCAACGGGGGATTTGCATATAGGCAACTATTTTGGTGCAATAAAACCTGCTTTGGAATTAGCTAAAACCTACGATGCCCGTTATTTTATCGCCGATTACCATGCGCTTAATACATTAAAAAATGCAGCGGAACTTAATTCGTCAATAAGGAAAGTCGCTGCCGGGTGGCTTGCCGCAGGGCTGGATCCTGCAAAGGTAATTTTTTACCGGCAAAGCTCCATTCCGCAGGTGTTTGAATTAACCACAATGCTTATGGCTTTTACGTCTAAAGGTTTGATGAACCGTGCACATGCTTACAAGGCGGCAGTGCAGGAAAACAATGAACGGAAAACAGACCCGGATGCGGGAATTAACATGGGGCTGTATACCTATCCAGTGTTAATGGCTGCNGATATTTTAATTTTTGATTCAGANGTAGTGCCGGTTGGCAGGGACCAAGTGCAGCATATCGAGATGGCCCAGGATATAGCCCAGTCGGTAAATGCCAATTACGGCAAGACAGTGCTAAAAGTTCCCCGGCCCGGAGTGCAGGAAAATTCCGCTGTTGTGCCGGGGCTGGATGGCAGAAAAATGAGCAAAAGTTACGGAAATATCATTCCCCTGTTTGCGCCGGAGAATATTCTGCAAAAAACAATTATGCGGATGCTTACCAACACCCAGCCAATAGAAGAACCCAAGGACCCTGANNCAAGCCAGATTTTTCTGCTGTATAAACTTTTTGCATCAACTGAAGAACAGGCCGCTCTTGCTGCCCGTTACCGTGCCGGAGGCATGGGCTGGAAAGAAGCAAAAGAGGAACTGTTCCGTGCTGCTAACCGTGAGCTTGCCCCTATGCGCGAACGTTACAATGCAATTTTGGCCGATATTCCCGCTCTGGACAGAATCCTTGAAGAAGGCGCTGAAAAGGCCCGCCCGATTGCCGCTGCTACAGTGAAACGTTTTCGCATGGCCGCAGGGATAGAATAATGAAAAAAATATTTTTTTCATTGTCGTTTTTATTTTTCTTTTCCGGGTTTTTATTTAGCCAGTTTGAAGTCTACACAGGAACCGGGTTTTTTGCTGCGGAAAACGGCTTGATTGTAACCTGCGCGCATGTTATTGACCCTGGCAGCAGAATAACCGCAAAAATTGCAGGCAGAGAATATGACGCACAAGTTTTATTTAAAAATACCGATACTGATTTAGCCGTGCTAAAAATTAATTACAAAAATTCTTTCCATTTTAGAATAATAAATTTCGCCGCTGTCTCTCTTGGAGACGATGTTCTTGTGTTGGGTTTTCCGTTAAGCGATATTCTTGGCACTGATATTCGCCTAACAAGCGGAATAGTTTCGGCAAAGAGCGGTTTATATTCCGATCAAACGTATTTTCAAATGAGCGCTCCTATTCAGCCTGGAAATTCCGGCGGGCCAATCTTTAACAAAAAATTTGAAGTAATCGGAGTTGCGGCTCAAAAGTTAAACGAAATGGCTTTTTTAATATCATCTGACGTATTTCCGCAAAATGTTAATTTTGGGGTTAAAAGCAATTATATCAATCAATTGTACGGAGAAATAAGGTATGGACGCGGAAATGTCAGGACAATGGATGATGCTATTAACGCTACGGTAGAAATATACTGTTATGGGACAGCAGGCTCTTCCGGATCATCAGTTAATATCATTAATAAAACAGGTTTTATTGTAAATTATGTTTATGTAAGCCCATCCGATTCCGGCAATTGGGGAATGGATAAATTAGGTTCCGGCGTTTTATTTAACAACAAGACAATAACCGTATCTTCATTGCAGATCGATGGAAATACCAGATACGATATTCGCATAATTGATGAAAATAATAATCCCTATACCAAAAAGAATTTACGCTTAACGAACAATCAGTCTGTTGAATTTTACGGTAATGATATTGATAACAGAAATGCATTTAATGATAATGTTATTGGCAATCAAGTATTGGTTAGAATTAACAACAACACCAGATACACAATATTTTATATGTATGCAAGCAACGTTTCATCAAATGATTGGGGGGAAGATTTGTTGAAAGATAATGTACTGTTAAGCGGTGAATCATTAACTGTAACGCTTCCNTATTCATCNGGCATAACNAACAGGTACAACATACAGTTGAAAGATTACGATGGCGATACATATACAAGAAACAATGTGTTGATTACGCCTAATATGACAGTTGATTTTATTTTTTTTGATATTGATTATTAGAAACTATTCAAAAGGTGATTACTATGGAAACAGCAGACATAGGGCTTATCGGATTAGCGGTAATGGGAGAAAATTTGGCTCTGAACATGGAAAGCAAGGGTTTTTTCGTGGCAGTATACAACCGGACAGCATCAAAGGTAGATGAATTTGTGCAGGGAAGAGGCTGTGGGAAAAATTTTACCGGCTGCCATAACATGGCGGAATTTGCGGCAAAACTGGCAAAGCCGCGCAAAGCGTTTATCATGGTAAAAGCAGGAGAAGCGGTTGACGCAACGATTGAGCAACTTCTGGAGGTTTTTGAAAAAGGCGACATCATCATAGACGGCGGCAATTCCAATTATCAGGATACAATGCGCCGCACAACATATGTTGAATCAAAAGGATTGCTGTACATTGGGACCGGGGTTTCCGGCGGAGAGGAAGGCGCGTTGAAGGGCCCTTCGATAATGCCCGGCGGTTCTCCTGCTGCCTGGCCTGCGGTAAAGCCGGTTTTGCAGGCAATTTCGGCCAAAGTAGACGGCGATGTGCCATGCTGCGAATGGGTAGGCGAAAACGGAGCCGGGCATTTTGTTAAAATGGTGCATAACGGCATTGAATACGGCGATATGCAGCTTATTTGCGAAAGCTACGACCTAATGAAAAATGTTCTGGGCCTTTCATGCGATGAAATGGGAGATATTTTTGAAGAATGGAATAAAGGCAGCCTAAGCAGTTACCTAATCGAAATAACCAGAGACATACTCAGTTGCAAAGACGCGGACAATGAACCCCTTGTCGAAAAAATTCTTGATACGGCAGGGCAAAAAGGCACTGGCAAGTGGACCGGCATTGCGGCGCTGGAATTTGGCGTTCCGCTTACCCT
>WRNF01000211.1 GCA_009776715.1 Treponema sp.
CCGCAACAACGCTTGGCTTTCGGGGAGAGGCCCTTGCCGCCGCCGCCGCAATTGCCAAGCTGGAAATTATCAGCAGCACCGGCCAGGGAGAAGCGTGGTTTTTGGAAACCGGCCCCGGCATGACCCTGCAGTTAAGCGGTGTCGCAAGGACAAGGGGAAGCACCGTGCGCGCCTTAAATTTGTACGATGCAATCCCTGCCCGAAAAAAATTCTTAAAACGCGAAGGAAGCGAAGGGACTATGTGCCGCCAGGCCTTTATTGAAAAAGCCCTTGCCTTCCCGCAGATAAGTTTCCGGTTTAAAAACGACGGGCGGATAAGGGATTTTTTTCCAAAGGCGGAAAGCAAAAAAAACCGTTTTGCAGATGCGCTGCTGGATGTGCAGGAAAGAGCTTTTCTCCATGAAATCCATGTTTTTGGAAATGGTTTTTCGGTTGATGCAGTTATCGGCGGGCCTGAAATTTTTCGCAGCGACCGGCGGAATTTATTTGTGTTTGCGAACGGCAGGCGCATACAGGAATATTCGATGATGCAGGCAATGGAATACGGCGTTCAGGGCTGCTTTCCCAACGGAACGCATCCAGTTGGCGCTGTGTTCATAAACATCGATCCGGCATTAGCGGATTTTAACATACATCCGGCAAAACGCGAGGTCCGTTTCAGGGATTCCGGCGCGGTCCATCATGCCATAAGCAGCGGTTTAAGGGATTATTTCCGCCGCTTTATGTTTAAAAACGCGCATGGTACGCCGCATTACAGCAGCAGCAATGAAACCGCTTTACTTGCAAATAATGCGTTACACGATGTCTCTGCAAATCAGGCAAGGCCGTTTCCTGCTTTGCAGGACAGTCCCAATATAGCAAATTTTTACCAGGCCGCCTCTGCGTTAAAAACCGAAAGCGATGCTGCCGAAGAAGCTCCTGTTTACGGAGAGATTAAATACGCAGGGAGAATATTTGATCTTTTTATCCTTGTTGAATGGGGGCAGCGTTTATTTATTATCGATCAGCATGCCGCCCATGAACGAATTTTATACAATAATTTTCTTGCAAACAAAATCGTAAAACAGGATTTACTGGTTCCCATAACATTTAACACCGAAAGCAGTGAAGAGGACAATTTCCTTGATTTAATGCGGAATGAGCTTGACAAAATGGCAATTGTCATCGAAAAGAATGAGGATGGCTGGTGCATCAATGCGCTTCCTGCAGGCTGGAACTTGAGCGATGCGGAAACGGTGAGGGAAATTTTGGGTTTGCGCAATGCAAAGGAAAACATGGCCGAACGCTGGGCTGCAACCTTAAGCTGCCATCAGGCAATTAAAGATAACGATTTCCTGGACGAAGCCTCCGCCCTTGCTTTGGCAAAAGACGCCCTTGCCCTTCCCGACCCCAAATGCCCGCACGGTCGCCCACTGTGGACGGTAATAAGCAAAAAAGCGCTCTGCCATGCGGTTAAAAGAAACTAAGGCAATTATAGCAATGAAGGGTATCATACCGCACAATGCCATTAAAAATAAATAAAAAAAAATTTTCATAGCCATGATGGAAATTGCCCATAAGTTCCCCACCTCAGAAGTGCATGAATGCATAACTGCATCAATGAATATTAAAGTATATGAACTTTTCTTGATTGACTATTCAACTTCTTTAATTATTTCTTATATCTTTTTAACCCAAGCAATATCATTAAAAAGCCTGATGCGCAGAAAAAAAACCTTCCCATAATGAAAGAGATGGGCAATGAAAATGATGGTTCACCATCAAGCCCCACAGGCAATGTCAACGGATGCGTACTATAAAACATGGCTCCGTACAGGTCAAAGAATACCGGCAAAGGCAGAAAAGCAAATAACAGGGCGGCAATCATCAATACATACAGTAAATTGTGCTGTAAGCCGCCAAGCAACAGTCCAGCACCAAGAAAAAAAACCAGAGCCGGGATCAATGTAAAAATAATTGGAAAAATAAAAATGCCAAAATTATAAAACCTAAAAACTATGACTAAAAAAGCCATACCCATAATAATGACAAATAACGATATTAATAAAAAACCTGCCGCTATACTTGCACATTTTACAAAACAGAATTTTAAGGGATCAACAGGAGTAGCGAATGTCAACTGCCTGACCTGTTTCTCGTGGTTTGAATACATAAAAGTAACAAAGAAAAGCAGGGTTATTATCAGCAAAGGCAGAACATTCGCAAGATAATAAGCGAAACTCCAGGGAGAAAATGGGGCGGTAAATGCTATGCCCTTAATTATCTCCCTGCTCAGAATCATATAACTATANAGGCAGGTAACAATTAAGAGGGCTAAAAATATCCTGTTGAAAATTAATCTTTTTAATTCGTATATAAAAATTTTACTCATTGAGTAAATCCTCCAAAGTTAAACCGCAAGTATCCAAAAATTCCTTGAATGTGAGAATTTCGTAGTTATTTGACTGAGAGAGTGTGTATAATATCCCATCCATTGCTTCTTCCCCGCCCACAAGTTCTGCAGCTCTCTGTATCAAAAGCGGCATAAAACTGTACTTTAATACATTCCGTTCACTGACAGTAATGATGTCTTTAAAATACTGGGGCAATATATCAAGATATTCCGGGTTGCGTCGGTAAAAATTGCGGTTCATCTCTTCAACCGCCTGCTTCCATTTGTCTACATAATTGACTTGCACATATTCTTCACCGTATTTTTCTTTGTACAACCGATACGTTGAATACACGGTAAGCCCTTCCGATGTCCATGCCGGAAAATCATCATTATCATCCCAAATCACCCGGTTGAGCCCCCACCACTGATGAATTATTTCATGGGCGAGAATTTCTTTGCCCGCCGCCCCTTTCCAGGGATCGGTCAGCGAATAAATAGAAAAAGTAGTTTCGCTCATGTCGCTTATTCCAGACACCGCACCGCCGCCAAAGTTGTATGCCGATGTCATAACCAATCTCAAATAATTATCCTGTAAGAAATTTAAAGGACCGAAATGCTTAGTGCAAAAACTGATAACATCGGTTAAAACTTCATCAATGCCATGTTTTTCCAAAAGATGATGAAAGTTTCTGTGATAAAAAAAATCCAAATTCACTGAACATGCATTGACCGTTCTGCTTAAATAGTCTGCTGCAAAAATTTCGATATAATCAACCGAGGGGTGCGTGATTATCCATGTTTTTGTACCATCGCCATTATCAATTGGATCATCAACCTTTACATTCATGCTTGAAGGCAGGGGAATTAAATTATCCGGTAAAACAATATTGACTTCTGCATTGGTATTATTCAGACGCAGATCGGGAAGGAGCGAACTTACACGAAGCTCAACATTTTGCGGGCTGATTTCTACGCCCAAAAAACCCAATTTTGATGCTCCCCAAAGCATGGGATAACCGCCATATTCAATTTTTAACTCTTTTGTTCTTTCCGGAATATTAAATTCAATATTTCTTGTGTAAAACTGATCATTGGCTAAATCGGTAAAAGCAACAGGATCACCATCCGCAGTGATACTGTAGATACTGTACCCGCAGTTGATATTCATTTTCCTTAAACCATAAGCGCTGCCTTCGCTTATAATATAACTTATTTCACCTAACAGTGTTCCCTTGTTGTTATTCGGCCTTACATGGGCAGTAGCCGATAGTATATTCAATCCGGCATTTACTTCAAAGACAGAATCAATTTTACTCCAGTCTATTTNCAGCGGAGCNTTNTTAAAAAAAGGCTGATTGCGGTAATGGTGTATGCTTAACCCAAGCAAGCATANACCCAGCACAGGCAGATACCATTTTTTACTGTTGTAAACAAGAGAACCTAAAATGCCTTTTTCGTACTTTCTTGTGAACAACAAAGATATAAGCCATGCCCCTGTCAAAAACAAAAGCCAGAACAGACGGTTATACAGCCCCATTCTAAGTGGCCTGGAGTTGCCGAAACCGTCTGAAAATACCGGAATATTGGTAATTACCCAAGTGAGCAAAATATCACCGGAAGAAAAAAAATGAAAACTTGCCAGTACGCAAGCTAAAACCATGATAAAAGAAATATCCGCTCTTCGGAATATCTGATGGAATATTGCAGCAAAGAGGCTGCCGAAGCATAAGGCGGGTATCAAAAAAAGCGAATACGATGATACATACAATATAGGGTCAGCAAAAGATTCCATTTTAAACATGGTATAANGAAAATAGACAAGAATCGTTGCAAGCCCGGTAAAAACCGCAACGCATAAAACCGCAATCATTTTTGCGGTATGGAGCGCCGCAGGTGATGTTATAGCGTTTGTTAAAGCGGCAACCTTGAATTTATGTACCCTGTCCAGTTCCAGAAGGGTGAATAAGGCAAAAAGAATTGCAGAGCCAATTGTTCCGGTTAACAGCGGATTGATAATTAACTGTGTTCCTGCTGTTTCTACATCATTCATCTTGAAAAGAGTAAAACCGAATATGGGCGAAAATATGGCCAATACTACAAAGAGCCATGTGAGTCTTGCTCTGAAAATTCTAAAAATTTCCACACGAATTAACTGAAAAAAATTCATTGCCCAAGGCCTTGTT
>WRNF01000212.1 GCA_009776715.1 Treponema sp.
GTTTATACAGAATTTAAAAATAAAATAAAAAATCCGTGGAAATCCGTAAAATCCGTGAAAATCCGTGGCTATTGCATATATGCCTTAGCGAGAGGCCAAATGAAGTTAGAGACAAGACAAGCATTGCAAATATCAAACTTACAGCAATTGCCTTGACAGTTGTTAAATAAGAACCTATAATTTACTTATGAATATATCCACATATACGGTAAAGCCGAAACTTCCTCCTTCCTTAAAGTTATTAGAAGAGATTGCCAATAATCTCTGGCTTTCATGGAATTATGACGCGATTCAGTTATTTATTAGGCTGGATTATGATGCTTGGATGCAGTCGCAGCAGAGTCCGGTACGGACTTTGGGCACTGTCAGTCAGGAACGGCTTGCCCAAACAGCTAAAGATGATTCTTATCTGGCTGCGCTAAAAGAGGTATATGACCGTTTTCTGCGCTATAAAAAAGGCGAAACATGGTACAAAGGCACCCACAAAGAAGTAGTTGCTTATTTTTCCATGGAATACGGCATGGATACCTCTTTGCCTATTTATTCAGGCGGCCTGGGAATCCTTTCCGGCGATCACATGAAAACTTCTTCCGATTTAGGGCTTCCGCTGGTGGGGGTGGGGCTGCTGTACCGGCAGGGATATTTTGTGCAAAAGCTCAATGCCGACGGGTTCCAGCAGGAAACGTATCCGGAAAATGACTGGTACAATATGCCGGTCGAGCGAAAAAACAACAAAGACGGCTCCCCCATCATGATTTCTGTGGATTTGGCAGGACGGCAGGCAATCGCACAAATCTGGGAAGTAAAAGTCGGCCGATCCTCGTTGTTTTTATTGGACACAAACATTGAAGAAAATTCCCCCGATATACGTAACGTTACCTCTGCGCTGTACGGCGGCGATAAAGAAACGCGTATTCAGCAGGAAATTCTTTTGGGCATAGGCGGTATTCGCGCCCTGCGCGCTTTGGGAATTAATCCGGCCGCCACCCACATGAATGAAGGGCATGCGGCATTTCTTGGTTTGGAACGGATTAGGGAGATAATGTCGGAAAAGAACTTTACTTTTGAAGAGGCAAAAGAAGCGGTGTGGCCGTCCAATATCTTCACCACCCATACGCCGGTTCCGGCAGGCAACGAACGTTTTGAAATCGCCTTAATAGAAAAATATTTTAATTTATGGCCTCAGATTCTCGGCATTTCATGGAATGATTTCCTCGGACTTGGGCGTATAAATGTCAACGATGACACGGAAACTTTCTGCCTAACAGTACTGGCCTTAAAACTGGCGGCTTATGCCAACGGCGTTGCAAAACTGCATGGAGTGGTTTCCCGCAATATGTGGCAGGGTTTGTGGCCGGGGCTTCCCATAAATGAAATTCCCATTGGCCATGTTACCAACGGCGTGCATCCCCGTACATGGGTATCTTCCGGCATGATAGATCTTTTAGACCGTTATCTTGGGCCTCATTTTGAGGATAAACCGACCGATCTTGCTATTTGGAACAGAATGGACAGAATCAGCGATGAGGAACTTTGGCGCACCCATGAACGCCGCCGTGAACGGCTGGTGGCTTTTGTCCGCGATCGCATTCGGGATCAGTACAAGCGCATAGGAGCAAATGAACGCCTTATTCAACAGGCGGAAGATGCGCTCTCGCCTTATGCTCTTACTCTGTGTTTTGCCCGCCGCTTCGCCACATACAAACGCGGCAATCTTCTTCTGCGGGACCCTGAGCGGCTTATCAATCTGGTAAAAGACAATGACCGCCCAATTCAGCTTATTTTTGCCGGCAAGGCGCATCCGCATGATATGCCCGGCAAAGATCTGATCCGTGATATCGTTCACTTTGCCGATAAACACAATGTTACCAGCCGCATAGTGTTTGTTGAAAATTATGACATGACAGTTGCCAAGTACCTTACTTCCGGCGGCGATGTCTGGCTAAACACGCCGCGCCGNCCAATGGAAGCTTCCGGCACCAGCGGCATGAAGGCAGCAATGAACGGCATACTTAATTGTTCAGTGTTGGACGGCTGGTGGGATGAAGCCTATAACCCGCAGGTGGGATGGGCCATAGGCCATGGAGAAGAGTATGTGGATGAAAAACTTCAGGACGAAATTGAAAGCAGGGCCTTGTACGATCTGCTTGAACGGGATATTATTCCTTTGTTTTATCAGCGCGGCAGGGACGGCCTGCCCCGTGAGTGGATAAAGAGAATGAAGGATTGCATGCGCCAGATAGGGCAGTCTATGTCCAGCCACCGCATGCTGATGGATTATTCCAATCAATTTTACTTCCCTGCCCTTAAAAATTACCGCAAGCTGGTAAAAAATGATTATGAAGAGGCAAAATCTCTTGCTGCATATTTCGGCAAACTTAGAGAGTCATGGGACAGTTTAAAAATTGTTAAGGTTGAAGCGAATATAAAACCGGTAATGCAGCGGGGAGATCCAATTAATGTTACCGCTCATATCGATCTTGGCCAAATGCTGCCTGATGAAGTTATGGTGGAACTGTATCACGGCAAGGTGTCAAATCAGAACAGGGAGATCCTTGATGCCCGTAAATGCGAAATGAAGTGGATCAGCAGCAAAAACAATTTAAACCAGTTCCATGTAAGGGTTGAATGTGAGGACACCGGTTTCCAGGGCCATACCGTGCGGATTTTGCCCAAACACCCCGCATTGGTTCATCCCTACAGGACAGGTTTTATTAAATGGGCATGAGGATTTTAAGACCTTAAGTTCTTAAAATCCTCAATGCAGTTTAGCTTTTGGCTAAACTGCGCCTGTTAGTTTTTGGAATTTTCACGGAAGTATACTTTTAGTTCCCGGTTTCTACGCAAAAAACCAGTTGATAATATCTGTATTTTCATCTTCTATGGCATAATCAAAAGCTGTTTTTCCGTCATTGTCAGAACGGTCAATCAGTTTTTTTTCTGCATTACACAATAACCAGTCCAAAATCTTGGTATCTGGATTATGGTATATTACAGCACAATGGAAAACTGTTTTTCCATCATTGTCAGAACGGTTAAGCAATTCTTTTTCCGCATGTTCCCATAGCCAGTCTAAAACCTTGGTATTTGTGTTAATCATTAAGGCACGATGGAAAACTGTTTTTCCATCATTGTCAGAACGGTTAAGCAATCCTTTTTCCGCATGTTCCCATAGCCATTTCAGAACATTGGTATAGGGTTTAAAGAATGTGGCTATTGATACAGCATAATGGAAAACAGTAAAGTATTCATTAAAAGTGCGGTTAAGTAACTCTTTTTCTGCATTATTTAAAAGCCAATCCAGTGCAATTATATTTTTTGTCAAAATTGCATAGTAAAACGTGCTTTTGCCATATTTATCATGTAAATATGGATCACAGCCATAATCTTTTAGCAATGAAAAAACTGCATGTTTTGAGGAAAGCGAGCAAGCTGTCAAGAACAGCTCCTTATCGATAAGGATGTTGTTTTCCTTCATTCTTTCAAGAAGCGGTTCAATAATACTGTTATCCAAGTCATATTCCAAAGCCTTTTTAAGCTGATAGTTAAGATCAACAAAGGTATCCCGCATAAAATCCTTTTTTTCAGGATTGAAATGAAGGAATTCTTCTGCAAATAAAAAGTTCCGGAAAGGGATGCTTTCTATCTTGTACGCAGATTTATTCCTGTTGGCTTTTAGAATATGGAAATTCGATAAGGTGTCCAAAGCTTTTTCCAATTTATTCTGCGCCGGGATTTTTTTCCATTTTCCTGATTCTCTTATCTTATTGCGAATCTCCTTAACTGAAACCGGATTATCGTGTCCAATCCCTAAAAAAAAATACAGTGCTTTTTTTTCAATCTCATTCGTTTCTGAAAAGGCCTGTATATAATGGCCTATTTTTTGCTGCTTTTCCATAGTTTTCTCCTTAAAATGTAAATTTCCGCATTAATGCGTATTTAAAATTTATTTCCAATCCTTAATTATATATAGCAAAAATGAATATTAATTTTTATGAAAAATTCACTTTTTTTTAAAAAAAATATTTGGGCAATATACACAGAAAAAAATATTATAAAAAATTAAAATTTCCATAAAAACAAGCGGTAATATTTGCATTATTATGTTACAGAATGAGTAAATTATGATTAAGTTATACCCCGCTATACAAATAAAGAAACAAAATTTTTCAGGGAAGATGCTAATAGACGGAGATTTACGGAATAATTGCATATTATTCCGGTTTCTGTTTGACAAAGAAGAAATGGTTCATCCGCTTATTGTATCGGTAAAAGCAATGCCTATTACTTCATTAAATATTAATTTAGAAATGGATAAGGATCAAGACGGAGCGGCTTTTATATATCCATGCAACATTCCCGATTACAATAATCCTTTAATGAAAACCGATTTGATTTGCCCTGATTTTTCGCTAAAGGATCATTGCATTAATGTAATAAATATTGAATCACAGATATCATTTAACTTGTTTATGGGTTGAAACAGTATTTTCCGGTTTATGCGCTAAAAACCAATTGATAATATCTGTATTATTGTTTTCTATGGCATAAT
>WRNF01000213.1 GCA_009776715.1 Treponema sp.
TATTGCTATAAGTTTCTTTTTTTAGAAAATGGGCGGAACCGAAATTATCATCCGCTTTAATTACAGTTCTTGAATCAAGGTATGCCGCATCAATGCCGTTAGCCGTCAGTATTTTTGCCAGAAGCGATGCAGAAAATTGTTCGCCAAAGCTCATTACTAAATCCAGGGTCCGCTTGGAAAGTTCGCCAAGCAAGAATATTCCTTCAAGAATATGGGTTAATGTATCCAGCAGAAAAAGAATTTCTTTATCGGCTTTTTTACGGTCTTCAAAAGTTCGCCAAGCAAGAATATTCCTTCAAGAATATGGGTTAATGTATCCAGCAGAAAAAGAATTTCTTTATCGGCTTTTTTACGGTCTTCATTATCTTTAATAAAATGCTTTGCCGTTTCCTTATGCCTTTTGTATAAATCTTTCAGTTTATTTTGATAAGATGTATCTCCGGCAGAAGCTATTTGCGCCATGGTTATTAAACTGTCGGTAATGCCTGAAAAAGCAGAAACTACCGCCACGGGAATTTCTTCCTTGCTTCTTTGTATAATTTCAATTACATTTTTAATTCCTTCAGGGCTTCCAACAGAGCTGCCTCCAAATTTCAAAATTTTCATATTACTCTCCAAAAAAAATAGTTTATAAATTCTTAAATCTATACTTGAATAATACTATATTTTTTAATGTTTATACAGTAGTATATGAAATAAAATGATAAAAGAAAATAATATTAAGCGGCATTATTTTGACTGGGCAGCTACAGCGAAGCCAGACTGTTCTTTCATAAAAGAAGTTATCCCTTACGGCAATCCGTCATCAATGCACCTTGAAGGCCGCTCTGCATCTGAAGCGCTTAATTCGGCGCGTCTTCGTTGCGCTGCATCTCTCGGTGTTCCGGCTGAAAACGTATATTTTACATCGGGCGGCACGGAATCTAATTGCATTGCCCTTTATTCACATCTGGTAAGAAAAAGTTCAGGAAGGATTATTGCTTCCGAAGGCGAACATTCTTCCGTTCTTGCGAATTTACGCGTTATGGAACGCCTAGGAAAAATTACCGGAAATATTCCTATTGACTCTGTAGGCAGGGTAACTACAGAGGCATTAACGAAAGCTGTTAATAAATATAATGATGTCCGCTATGCAGCAATTATGCTTGTAAACAACGAAATTGGATCGGTTAACGAAATACCCGTTTTACAGCCAATATTGAATGAAAACATACATTTCCACTGCGATATAGTACAAGGAATAGGGAAAATTCCTGTTAACCTATTACAAATGAAGGTTAACAGTGCATCGATTAGCGCTCATAAATTGGGCGGTCCCCGGGGCATTGGCTTATTGTATCTAAAACACCCTATTGAAACTTTATATTCCGGCGGCGGCCAAGAACACAATGTCAGGCCCGGCACAGAAAATATAGCAGGAGCTATTGCCCTTGCAGATTGCCTTGAAGCTCATACACAGCCTGAAAAAATATCATTGGAATATGAGCAAGCCAGCCTTCGCATGCGTGATTTAATTGAAGGGCTAAAAAAAATAAAACGCTGCCGTATTATTCCTGAATGCCGTGCAATAAACGATGAAAGATTTTCTCCGTACATCGTTCAAGCTGCGATTAAAGACATTCCGGGAGAGGTATTAGTCCGTGTATTGGACGATCTTGGTTTTGCCGTATCTACCGGTTCAGCATGTTCTTCCGCCTCGCCTGACCGCCCGGTGCTTGCCGCAATGGGAATTGACAGCAATACAAGTTTGGAAGGCATACGTTTTTCCCAGGGTTGGACAACCACAGAAGAAGAAATTTATCTTTTGTTAGATGCAATTTCGGAGGTACTGTCATTTCTGTAAGCAGCAATCGTATAACATTTCTTATAAAACCCGGCGAACTTGCCCTTAAAGGCGATAACCGCAGAATTTTTGAATTAGCTTTAAAACGGAATCTGCATAAAATGCTCAGTGGGTATGATGTGCAGATAATTCTTAAAAATGGAAGATTTTACCTGCACTGCCCTGAAGAACATAAACCTTTTGCAGAAGATGCCTTAAACCGCCTTTTTGGCATTGCGGCTTTCGCTGAGACAAAAATATATCCAAAAATACTTGAAGATATTATTGCTGCCAGTATTGAAGAAGGAAAAAAACTCCGAAAGCATGGCATTAACTCTTTTAAAATTGAAACCCGCAGAACAGACAAAAGTTTTCCGTATGATTCATACAGACTGTGCTGCTTATGCGGCAAGGCAATATTGGATGCAGTTCCAGGGCTTGCAGTTAATGTCCGTAACCCTGATGCCGTTATACAAATTGAAATTCGCGAAAAAGCTTACATTTACAGCTTTGAAAAAAAAGCCCTGGGCGGTCTGCCCGTCGGCACTTCAGGACGCGGTCTTTTGCTGCTGTCAGGCGGCATTGATTCACCGGTTGCCGGTTTTTTCATGGCATCGCGCGGGATGGGTATTGATGCAGTGCACTTTCATGCCTATCCCTACACTTCCGAAGAGGCAAAACAAAAAGTTATTCGTTTAGCCGCAATACTAGAACGTTATGCGCCAGGCATTCGCTTGTATATAATAGGATTCACAAAAATTCAGATGAAAATAAAAGATGCTCCCCTGCCCTGGTCTACAATCCTTCTGCGCATGGCAATGATGGATTGCGCAGAAAAAATTGCCCTTAAAATTAAAAGCAAATGCCTTATCACCGGAGAAAGCCTTTCTCAGGTTGCAAGCCAAACAATTGAAAATTTAAGCTGCACCCAGAGCATTGTAACGCTGCCAGTATTGCGCCCGCTTATCGGCATGGGNAAAAATGAAATTATNAGAAAAGCCGAACAGATTAAAACTTACAGCATATCAATTGAACCGCATGAAGACTGCTGCATCCTTTTCACCCCGCCCCATCCTATCCTTCATGGAAATATTCAAGAGGCGAAGGCNTTATACCATGCNCTGGAATTAGATTCGTTCATTGAAGATGCAATACTCAATTGCGAAAAGGTAAAATATTAGTAGTCCAAAGCAACGAAAAAACCGCAGTCCATGGAGGAGGAATAAAGTATATCCGTAAACTGTATCATTGTTTACTGTTAATTGCTCATTCCCCATTACACACTGCTCATTGTTAACCGTCCGCCAGTTCCTTTTGCTGTGGAGGGGCCGATTTGGAAATAGGCTTTTCCATTGAAGCTGCTTTTTCGGACGCTGCGGGCTTGCCTGAGGCAGTGGCTTTTTCTGTGCTCTCAGCCGCAGGTTTTTTAGGAGCCGCAGCTTCATTGAATTCTTTGCCGGGGAAAATCTTTTTACGCAGGATGCCTTCGATTTCTTTTGAGAATTCCGGATGCTGCACCAGGTATTCGCGGGCATTTTCCCTGCCCTGCCCTACTTTTTCTTCACCGTAAGAATACCATGCGCCTTTTTTGTCGATTACACTGTATTTTACAGCACAATCCAAAAGACTGCCATGAAAGGAAACCCCTTTGCCGAAAATTATATCAAGTTCGGTTCTTCTGAACGGCGGCGCAACTTTGTTTTTTACCACTTTTACCCGCACCCGGTTGCCAATGGCATCAACGTCTTTTGAAATTTCAATGGTCTCGGTTTTGCGCACATCCAGCCGCACGGAAGAATAAAATTTAAGCGCGTTCCCGCCGGTAGTGGTTTCGGGGTTGCCCATGAATGCCCCTATTTTCATTCGTATCTGGTTAATAAAAATAAGGACTGTGCGGGATTTTCCTATTGTAGCGGTAAGTTTTCGCAACGCCTGGCTCATCAGCCGGGCATGAGACCCCATTTGCGCATCTCCCATGTCTCCCATGATTTCCGATTGAGGCGTTAATGCGGCAACAGAGTCTACCACAATCACATCCATTGCGCCTGAACGGACAAGGCTGTCGGTAATTTCCATTGCCTGTTCCCCGTTATCAGGCTGTGAAACCCAGATTTCGTCAATATTCACCCCCAGGTTTTTTGCATAGATTGGGTCAAGCGCATGTTCTGCGTCAATGAAAGCCGCAGTGCCTCCCAGCTTTTGCGCTTCGGCAATGGCATGTAGTGCCAGTGTGGTCTTGCCTGATGATTCAGGCCCGAATATCTCGATGATGCGGCCCCGTGGGTAACCGCCTACTCCCAGCGCCTCATCCAACATTATGGAACCTGATGGCACGACTTCTATTCCGGCGGCATTTTCATGCGAGCCAAGTTTAATAAGGGAACCTGCCCCAAATTGTTTTTCAATATGCAGGCGGGCCGCTTCCAGCGCTTTTGCCTTTTCTTCAGGCGTCGCTTTTGGATCGCCCCTGGTTTTTTCTTCATTTGATTTAGCCATTGAATTCTCTCCTACATAATATATGGCGCAAAAATCTGTTTTGCATTAGTGTTTCCTGAAAATTTATCATTTTTTTTTAAAAAATACAAGCTCAATATTGCCGCAATGCCGACTTTCATGGCAATCGCATACTTACCTCTAACTTCATTTGGCCTCTCGCTAAGGCATATATGCAAAAGCCACGGATTTTCACGGATTAAGAGGATTTACACGGATTTTTAATT
>WRNF01000214.1 GCA_009776715.1 Treponema sp.
GAATTTGCTGAATATTGATGAATATGCCCTGTTTTTTGCACCATTCCCAGCGCAATTGGTATGCGTGCCCTGCCCTTTGTCATATCGCAGCCGTCGGCAATTTGCACAATGCCTGCTTCCAGGGAATGAATTGAACGTGAACCCATATGCCCGGCAATGCCTTCTACCGCAAGAGAACGGACCATTATCTGTTTTTTTAAATCACCTTTGTAAATTTCTCTTAAAATCCTGTCCAGAATGGGAATTGAGAAAAAAATACTAAATAATTCATGATCCTGCCGTCCAACGCTCATGCCCAGATCGTGCAGCATGGAGGAAAAAATTACCGCTGTCAGACTGTCCTCAAAATCGCCGTAATCCTCTTTTTCCAGGCTGGTTTTGATATTAGCCTGCCGCAGCAACTGAAGCATGCGAATTGCATTAAGGGCAACTGTCTTCATGTGTACAGGCCCGTGGTCATTGAATCCCAAGCGGACAATGGATACCGTATTGGCATACTCCTGGCTTAACTGCACTTCTTCATCATCCAAAAGAAGCCTTATGCTTGTTTCGGCTTTTCCCGAAAGCCTAAATGACTCAACTGTATTTATAAGTATGTTGTCTAGAACGTTTTCCTTTTTTGATTTCATGGCTTTATTATACTTTTTTTTTTCCGATAATAAAAGATATGGGTAAATTTATTCTTTGCTTTTTCTTAATTATTTGCAGCATTTTTTGCGGGGCATTCCTTGCCGGAGCACAGGATTTAAGCCTTTCTTCCAACGATATATTAATTGAACCAAGCAGCAGAGGCGGTTACGACCTCTTTGTCCGCAGCAAGCCGGACATTAGTTCTGTATTGCTTGCCGAAACGACCAAAGATCCCCAAAAAAGAGAAGAAGCGGCTAATTATGGTTACCGGGCTGTAGAAAAAAATGAAATTAACGGAGATGAAATCCGGCTGATTAACGGTTTTCCCATTCCTGCAAAAAGCGGAATTTATTCCCTTATTTCTTCTACGCCAAAGTGGCATCCTGAACTTGGCTGGTCATACCATATTTATATTCCGCAAACCCTCATTTTTGGTTATGATGATAAACGAAACGGGCAGGTGGAAGTTGGGAACGGAACTTATTTTAATATACGGACATTTTATTATGCTTATGCCGATTACCGCGGCCCTTTTATGGACAATCCTTTTCTGCTTGAAATAGAAGAAGTTCTGCCTTCGATTCCTGAAGGCTATTATTCGAAAGAAACCATTGATGCATTTACCGGAATTGCCGGTGAAAATCTTGTGTTCTCTACCGGAAAAGATACTGTTGATAACATTATGGAAATTCTTTTAAGGGAAAAAAATAATAATGTTGATATAGTTATTTGCCTGGATGCAACAAAGTCTATGTTGCCTTACATTGATGCAGTGCGCGTAGAACTTATTCCAATGGTAAGCAGCATTATTGCCGAGTACACGTCTTTCAGAATTGGAATGGTTCTGTATAAAGATTATTCTGATGATTTTATTACAAAAATTTTTCCCTTTACCAATAATTTTGAATTGTTTCAGCGCAATCTTAATAATGTAAGAGTAAGCGGTGGCGGGGATATTCCAGAAGCTGTCTACGAAGCCCTTTATGCCGGCGCAACAAATTTTGCATGGGAAGCAGGGTCAAGAATAATGATTCTTATTGGCGATGCGCCGCCGCATCCTGTTCCCCGCGGTAAAATTACCAAAACATCGGTCGACAGGGAAGTGCAGCAGCTTGGCATTAAGATTCATGCGATTATTTTGCCTGAAGCAAAAGCTTCGCGGAGCAATTAACTGTTTCAATAATACAGTTGTGGGTAGCAGAAACCCGCAACCCAACTGAATAATTGCAACTTTTTTCTTTTTTCGGAGAAAACTTCGTTTTTTTTAAGGTTTTCTCTTGTTTTAGAGAAAAGTTATTGAAAAAAAGAACCGCTAGTTTAAAATTTAACCAGCGGTTCCAAATAGGAAAAGGCTTATGCTTACTGACCGTCATAGTAAGAGTACTGTATTCGTACCGAGCCGTCCTCCCCAGGGTCTCCGTTTCTACGAGAGCCGCCATTGCCGCCTGCTCCTGCTGAATGACCATCAATCTTGCCGCCTGCTCCAGGCTTAGCCCTTATTCCATATGTTTGCTCACCATCGGCAATAATATACTCTTCAATAAAATCTGGAGGTATTAATGGAGAACCTGTCCCGCCTGGTGCTGGATAATAGTTATAGTTAGTATAAGGACTGAAGTTCCCTCCGAAAGCAGTAAATGTGTGATCGTATACAGTAACCGTCGAGGCACCTCCACTAGAGACCCCTGGGTTGTCCCATGCATGACCGTATTGGTAAATTCCTGGGGACCCCCCTTTGCCTACTGTAATATATGCAAGTATACCTTTGTCGGTACTAAATACCAATTTAATCATAGCACCACCAGCTCCAGCTCCCCCATCAAGGACCCCATTGGTTCCCCACTCGCTGCCGCCCCGTCCTCCCGCACCGCCAGCTCCTATATAAAATATATATTTAACCATGGCAGGGAACTTATTCCCATCCTCGTCTACAATATACTGAACTGGTTGGTTAAATACCGCTGTTCCAGGACCATACACAGTTTCGCCATATGTAAACCACTCGCAAGGAAAGATTGATTCATATTCTGCTACGCGGACAGTAGCCTGACGGATAAATTCATCCTTGAGATCCTGAGCCAGAGCTTTAAGCCCGAGCATCTTTGCTATATCCCATAACGGTATTACATTGTTGAGATAATCAATACCTGCAATGCCTGGATTATCTGGAATGCTGTCTACCCAAAAAGGGTATTCCAGCAATGCATCTTCAAAAGATAAAACTCTTGATAACGAACCTGCGGATCCCTCAAACGTTATCTCTGATTCGGATATCCAAGACGAACTGGAACTTGAGCCGCTCTGTTCAGTTTCTACTGAAACACCGAAAATATTTCCCAGCCCGTTTACATGCGCATTAAAGCCTGAGCGAAAATCATTGAAACTTTGTTCTTTGCTGCTAAAATGTGTAACATAAAACCGACGTCTTCCGCCTAGGCGGTAACCGACAATGAGGCCATGGCCGTAGTGTGAAAAGAGTTCCCTGGGCGATTCATGCTCCATGGCATAAAGAAAGCCTTCAGTGAAATACTTCTGCAATTCTCTTATCTCATAAAGTGTAGGCCTTAGAACAACATTCAAGATGCTATGCTGGGCCTCCACCATTCCGTATTCGCTGCGAGTCTGACTGTTGTAATTCTTACTATAAGCCGAAGAGATATTCCCTCCGAAAACAATTCCTTTAAATGGCAAATCTGCACTCATGCCCTGAGATATGTTCATACTACAGATAATTTCTTTGATGGTTTCGCCTGTGAAAACACGCCAATTGCTGCTGGACTCATTTTGTGCAACGTAGGCATCATCTTCATTGAGCGAATCAATATTCAAAATGGGCCGTAATGCTAGCGAAAGAGCATCAAGAGAGCCAAATAGGTTTATTCCCATTCCAATTACGTAAAGTTTGATGTAGCGATCAGGTTTTCTTATTATGGGGCTGCCGGATGTACTGCCCTGACTGTTTCTTGCAGAAACAACTACCTCGTATTCCTTACCGTTTGTTAGGCCTTGAATTACACAATTTGGATTATTTGTTTCTGCTACTAAAATACCGTCTAGGGTAACGTCATATTCGACCGCACCAGCAACAGGCGCCCAGCTTATGTTCAGGCTTTGATCATAGGCCTTTACTTTTGCTGAAGGGGCTGTAGGCGGAAGTTCTGAATGAAACGGCGTACCGTATTTGGTTTCACTCCAGTTGCCGAAGGTTCCGTTAATTTTAACCCGAACCTTGCATGCATATTCTACTCCATTAGAAAGGTTTTGAACAACTTTGACAGGCAACTGCACCTCAAAAAGCTGCTCTGTTTTGCCGTCTGACACTAATACTTGGTAAATTGCCTCGGAAATATCATCCCATTTTAGTGTTAATTGTTGATCCGATGGTATAACCTCTAGATTTAGGATCATGGGAATAACCGAATCGGGTTTTTTGCCAGGATCATCATAGGGCTGATTACATCCTGCTATTGCCAATAGCAGAATTATAACAATTTTTTTCATCTTGTTCTCCTCAAATTTTTTTACCGATTCCCTGGAACCAGTTCTGTATTAGCTCGATTGACAGATAAATTTGATGGATATTTTTTTACCTCCTCTCCATCAATTTATCAATCATCATAAACAAAATTATATAGTAGAATTTCTATATTTTCAATAATTAATTGCTAATATTATTATAATATTTTTTGGAAATGTTGGAAATGAAAATAATTAATTGGAAACGTTGGAAACATTGGAAATACTGTAAATAATTTAAAAGAATTAAATAAAATTGGGTTGCCACTTTATTTATTCGTGGCGAGGGTTTAATACCCCGCCCTTTAGGGCGTGAAACAAACTGCTCGCCTTTAAGTATGTTGGGTATTAAACCCGAGACCAATACCTCGGG
>WRNF01000215.1 GCA_009776715.1 Treponema sp.
TCTCCGATAAACGGGGCTCCTTACGGAGTTTGAGCGGTAAAAATCGTGCTTTTGCACGATTTTTTGCATTGAATTGGACAAAGTCCGACAAACTCCTGGGTCATTAAAATAAAACGTCATGACGTTCTGCAATTTCAGCGAACTTGTCTAATATAGTTTTAAAGACGTCAATCAATGCAGGATCAAAAGCTGTGCCTGAGCCTTTGATTATTTCCTGCCCTGCTTCATAAGGGCTCATTGGTTGTTTGTATGGACGAATCAGTATTAAAGCGTCATATACATCAGCAATCGCCATTATTCTTCCGGGAAGCGGAATATCCGTGCCCTTTAAACCTTCTGGATACCCTGTGCCATCCCAACGTTCATGATGAGTTTCTGAAAAAGATGCGGCATAATCCAAAAAAGCATGATCGCCGGTAAACTGGCGAATTTTATCGATAATTATCAATCCATAAGTAGGATGTTTTTTTATCTCCGTAAATTCATCATTAGTTACCCTGCCCGGCTTATTTAAAATTGATTCGCCGACATATATTTTTCCTACATCATGCATTTGCGAAGCGCTGATAAATAAATCCAAATCCAGTTTTTTTAATTCATCAGTGTAGACATTGTTCTTTATTAAGGTATCGATCATCGTTTTAATATATTTAACTATTCTCTCAATGTGGCCGCCGGACATTTCATCTCTAAATTCAACAATCTCTGATACCGTATTAAATATTGCATTTTGAAGCTTTTTTATTTCCTTGGTCTGTTCCTGAACAATGATTTGAAGGTTTTCATTGTAACGGGTAAGCTCTTTTTTTTGAAAACTAATCAACAGATGGTTTTCTATCCGCTTCATCAATAATAACGGAGAAAAGGGCTTGGTCAAATAATCAATGGCGCCCAGGCTTAATCCTTCCAGTTCATTTCCAGGGTCTGTGCGTGAAGTTAAAAAAATTACCGGTATTTCTTTTGTTGCCGGGTCCTGTTTCAGCCGCTTTATTACTTCATATCCGTCAATGTCCGGCATTTCAATATCGAGAAGAATTAAATCGGGAATTATCTTTTTTAGGATTGAAAATGCCTGTTCCCCTGACGGAACAGGATAAACAGAGTATTTATTTTCAAGAATTTGCCTGCCCATGTCAAGATAAATCTCGTCATCGTCAATTAGCATTATTTTATTTCGTTGTGTATCCATTTAATTCCTCATTTTCATATGGTAACTGTTCTAATTATAATACAAATGCAAAGAAAAATCAAGCCTACGCATTGCTGAAATTATCTGATTACCCCTTTTACTATTATAAAAGATTAAGTATAATTTACTGGGGTAATTTTAATGTCTGTTTTAAAAAAGGCATCATTTAGCTTTTTTATATCTGTATTTCTCATTGCTGGTTTTTCTGTTATATTTGCCTTTTTTGGAATTTTTAGCATGGCGGAAAAATATTTTATAAGGCCGGCAATTAGGAAAAATCTTGTTCAGCAAACGGCCTTTGAAGGGGAAATGATTGGCGATCTGTTGTTTTCTTTGCAGGAAAAATTTTCTTCTGTATTACACCATCCCTCTGTGCAATCAGGTTTTCTTTCTGCTCAAGCAGATGAAATTATCTATGCCCGGTCAAAATTATTTGGCGCATTGCAGGATTCCATTCCACATTTGATTTCTGTGCGTTTTATAGAATCAAACGGGATTAATATTCATTATTCAACATATGAACCGGATATTATAGCTTCTGACGATAATTCAATTGCTTACCGTAACTATACCGATGATCCGAAAAATATTCCTTTCAATAAAATCAGCGTATCTGAAAATGAAAACTGCAAAATTACTATTGATGATTCACAGGATAATATTATTTTTGCTTTTCCTTTTTTTGATTTATTTGATATTTATCGCGGCAATGCAGTTTTTACTGTTTCTGCCAGGGCGGTTTTTGATGTTTTTATTGCAGCCGGGAAACTGGAAGAACAAATGGCCATTTGCCCCGATTCATTAGGAATTGTATGCGGAATTCCAAATAACTCCAGGAATGAAATTCTGGCTGTAATTTCTGCATTATGGAATAATAGCGATAATAATATTAACTTTATTGAATCCGAAGATGTTTCTCTTGTCCTTGTTTCTGTATTAACCGGCTATGGCTTTAATTTTGGACGGATATTTGCCTCTTCTGTATTTGTTGTTCCGTTTTCTGGCACTATTATTTTATTAATAATATTTTTCATTACCGTTTATTTAATTATTTTCTTCTTTTTCAATTTTAAACATGATAATATGCTGGTGCTGGACCTTGCACATTTTGGCACTGGGGAAACTTTTCCAAAACGGCATACCCGTCAAAAAAAACCGCATGATAATGCGCCGCATGATAATGCGCCGCTTGCTAAAGCGCCGCATGATAATGCGCCGACCTTTCAGAACAGGGATATTGATTATATGCAAAATGAATATGCCGCTTCCCGATCTGCAGAGAGGAAAGGTAATTCAATACCCGAATCTAACAATGCCGCAGGCAAAGAATTAGATGACAAGGTTAAAATAATCAGCGGCAGGGGGCTTTTACTTGCCGCATCTTTTATTGCAGATCAGAAAAATCAAAATCCTGCACATAACAGCCAGTCTTTCAGCGGCTGGTTTGACTACGGAAATAACGCATTAAGCATGGAACCCGCAGATAATTCTCTGGTTCCAGATAATGAATCTTCAGAAATTGAAGAACTTGAATTAGTAGAGGATGATGATGATGAACAAGCGGATGCCGGGGTTTTACCTGAACAGTATGTAAAAGAATCAGTTAATATAGAAGAAATAACAAGCAGGATTGAATTCAGCCAGAACGATGAATTGTCTTCTGAGGGGGATGTTGAAATTGTGGATGTTGAGGTTGTTTCTCCGCTTTTATCTATGTCTTCTAAAAATAATTTTGATGATGCTGAACTAGAGGAAATTTTTGAAAAAAACATAAGCGGAAAAAATTCAGGCGGGGCATTTATGTATAAACCTTTTTCATTAAGGCCCGGTAACCCTGATATTTTACCTTCAGTTTCAGATAATTCAAATCCGGCAGACGGGGCAATACCCAAAGAGGAATTAAATTCTTCTAAAAATATTATTTATGAACATGAGGGCATTCATTATATTAACAATAATTCATTTAAAAATAACAGTAATGCAAACGAAAAACTTGAAGAAAATTTCCTTGAACTTGTAGAATCGGTTGTAAATATTAGTGAATAAGAAAAAACTGCCATTGGAAATACCGGTAATCCTAGATGAAACAGAAAATTATGCGGTAATTTATAAACCGCCGGGCATGCATTGCACAGGGTTAAAAAAAAGGGCAGGCATTTTTGAAAATGAAACGCTTCTTGACTGGTATGCATCCATTTTTCCGAATGTTATTAATATAAATGGCAGGCAGATTACAGATGGCGGTTTGGTTCACCGTTTGGATTTTGA
Organism: Treponema sp.; assembly: GCA_009776715.1. The sequence goes on from WRNF01000215.1 coordinate 3,458, forward strand.
AACAAAAGGCCTGGTTCTCTTCGCTAAAAATCAGCAAACTCTGGACAATATTTTAAAACAGCAGGCAGAAGGGAAATTTATTAAAGAGTACACGGCTTTTTCCACAAAAAAAACCTCTCTGCAGAAATCTTTTCCCGAACCGCCTTTTGTTTTTTTAGCATTGGATTGTATTGAAAAGAAAAATTTCGTTATAGAAAGTTTTTTTCGCCCTTTTGGTCCTGGGCGGAAACAGGTGCGCCCGGTAATTAATGAAAAAGGAAACAGCAAAAATATTGCAAAAGACAGAGACGCTTATTACCGCACTGAAGTTGTTAATGCGGTTGAATTGAAAGATTGTTATAATTTTACTATCCGCTTACAGCGCGGCTTCCGCCACCAAATTCGCTGCCATCTAACATGGATAGGCTGCCCGGTGTTAAACGATCCTTTGTACAGCGGACAGCCTGTAAACGGATTCCTTGCCCTGGAAGCAACCGCTTTAACCTTTACCGATCCGGACAAGGGCATAATTAAGCGATATTGTTTGGATTTTTAACAGAAAAACTTATCGGTAACTTCATTTGGCCTCTCGCTAAGGCATATATGCAACAGTCATGGATTTCTGCGGAAATTACAACATTAGTATTCCACCCGTCAAAATTGTTAATAGTCCTGTCCAGATGTCATTATGTGCCCTTATAAAAATACTGACAGTAAACGTTTCAGCTTGTATAATGAATTAATAATGGAAATTCAGAATGAAAAATACGGGGCATTCTATGCACAAGTACAGGGTAGGGTTCAAGGAGTAGGATTCCGGTATTCCGCGCTGGCAGAAGCAAAGCGTCTTGGCTTATGCGGTTGGGTACGGAACACCGAGGACGGAAAAGTTGAGGTCTGGGCAGAAGGGCCTCCGGAAAAACTCGCAGTATTTTGCGGCTGGCTTCACAGGGGCCCAGAGTACGCTCGTGTTGATTCGGTAATACAGGAGGCGGCAAAGCCCATAGGATATAAAAATATGGGCATTAAGTATTAAGTATATCCGTCACTTTT
>WRNF01000216.1 GCA_009776715.1 Treponema sp.
ATTTTGTTATACGAAAATGCCTGCCGGCTGTCCCGCAGTTCATATATGCTCTGCTCAGCCTCTTCAAGTATCTCGGGCGAGCTTTTTGATTCATCGTAAGCGGTAACTCCTATTTCCGATGCAACACGCAGCAAAGCCCGCCTGAGAGACCCGTCAAGAACAGACTGGGTATAGTATTCGATATTGGCGCTGGAAGGAATGATTGAAGTGAGAGATGAAACATATGCCGCCCCTCCGGCCTCATCAAGTTTGCCTGTGCGTTTTAATTCCTGAATAACCGTTTGAATATCAGGCTCAATGCCTTTTTTATCCAATTCTCCGATTGTTTCATAAATCCGCTGATGCGCCCTTGAATAAAAATCACTGGATTTAAGGTGATTCCTTACAGCGGTATCTATTGCTTCCCTGTCGAAAAGAATGCTGCCAAGTGTTGCCTTTTCCAGATCATCATCGTGAGGCGGGGTTCTTTCAAGTCCTTTTGCCATAAATTTCTGCTCTACGGCGCCGGTTCATCCTGAGATTGCAGGCTGGTTTCTTCGCCGGATGCATCTGCCGAAACTACCGGGATTTCCTCTGACGGAGCTGCTTGGGGAATACTTCCCGCGGGGGAACCTTCCGCAGAAATTTCTCCCGATGGCGATGCTTCCGGGGAAGCTTCTGCGGGAACATTTCCCTCGGGAAATGATTGGGCCGGCTGTTCTTCAACGGCGCCCTCGGGAGGGGCAGTTTCTTCAATAACCGTATTTTCAATAACCGTATTTTCAATATCCGTATTTTCAGTAACCGTATTTTCAGCAACCGTATTTTCAGCATCAGAGGGGCTTTTCCTGCGCTGCCGTGCCGGTTTCGCAGGAGTTTTCGATTCAGTTTTTATTTCCTGCCCAATAATAATAATTTGAAGCTCTGCCGAAGAGTTTTCATACAGCTTTATTGCCGCTTTGTATTTTCCGGCATTTTTTATCCCGGTGCCGGCCAGATCAATGCGTTTCCGTTCAATCTGAAAATCAAACTTGGCAAGTTCGTCTGCGACAGTTTGGCTGGTAACCGACCCGTATAACCTGCCGTTTGGCCCTGCGGGCATGGCAATAGTTAATTCCATGCTTTCCAGTCTTTCCTTAATGCCCATGGCGCTCTGCCGTTTTTGAGTTTTCCTGGCTTCTATCTCTTCTTTTCTCGCTTCAAACAATTTAATTGATTGAGGGTTATAGGGAAGCGCAATTCCTCTGGGAAAAAGATAATTCCGAAAATATCCTTTGGCCACATCTTTTACATCCCCTTCTTCGCCAAGAGTGGGCAAATCCTTGTTTAAAATAACTTTCATATTCAAGCTCCTCGAGAGCGCATCANGCTGCTCTCAAAAAAAAATTCAACTGCTGAACAGCAGATGATGCGGACTTCTGCGTTATNTGCAGTAATGCCCTGGAGTAAAGGCAAGCCCAAATTTTATTCTGCAACAAAAGGCAGCAATGCAATGCTTCTGGCCTGTTTAACGGCCAGCGCCATTGCGCGCTGATGCTTTGCGCAGGTTCCGGTAATCCGCCGGGGAAGTATTTTTCCGCGTTCGGTAATAAAACGGCGCAGTGTATCGGGTTCCTTGTAGTCGATCTTTAATTTTTGCGTGCAGAACCTGCACACTTTTTTCTTAAAAAAAGTCTTGCCGCCGCTGTTTTTATTGCTGCGGCCTGTTCGTTCATCGCCGTCACGGCCTTCATACTGGCTGTCATTTCCCCTGTCCCTTCGGTACGGCCTTTCGTTTTCGGTATATTTTTCGTCAGACATACTATGTTCTCCTCTTAAGCTTTGTAAAATAACGATGCGGAATCATTAAAATGGAACATCATCAATAAAATTATCATCGTTGGAAGCCGGCCTTCCCTGAGACTGCCAGCTCTGGCCTTGCTGCGAAGCAGGGCCTTGATTGCCGCCGGAATTGAAATTGCCCCCCGATGCGTTTCCGGGAGTTCCTCCCAGCAACTGAATGTAATTTGCAATAATTTCTATTTTAGAACGGTTTTGCCCATCCTGCTGCCAGCGGTCCTGGCGCAACTCGCCGTCCACGCCAACTACTTTTCCTTTTACAAGGTATGAATGCAATGATTCGCCCTGCTTTCCCCAAACGACAATGTCAAAAAAATTAGCTTCGTCTTCCCATTGGTCGCCGTTTTTTTTCCGGCGGTTTACTGCAATTGAAAATTTGCAGACAGCCTGACCGTTTGCAATGGTTTTAAGTTCGGCATCCCTTGTTAAACGGCCAATTAAAACAACATGATTAAGATCAGCCATAATTACTCCTCTACCCTTACAAAAAGGTATTTAAGAAGATAAGAGTTAAGTTTAAAGGCCCGGCTTAACAGGGAAATTTTCGAAGGATCGGCTAAAACAGTAAATAAAACATATTTTCCCCGGTTTCTCTTCTTTACTAAATAGGCAAGATCGCGGTCTCCGGTTTCATCGGTTTTTTCGATCTCGGCTCCGTTTGCGGCAAGGTCGTTTAACAGTTGTTCACGGCCTGCTTTGTGATGATCTTCTTCTATCGGGAAGATGACCATCAATTCGTATCGACGCATAGGTCCTCCTTACGGACTTTTGTCCGGCCAAAATTGTATGGCCGGAAAAGAGGTTGTGAATGTCCAGGATGCAGGCGGATTTTAACCCGTAAATCCTTTAAATTCATTAATTTATAAAAATATAGCAAAAAATGAAGATTACTGTCAATAGGTTTTGTAAAAGTAACAGCAATTCTCCAGATTTAGCCGAGAGTAGTACTATTTAATATTCATGTCCATGAGCCTGTCGGACTTGTGGAATTTTTAAATAACCGCTGTCTAATAGCCGCAAATTTTCCGATAAACAGGGCACCTTACGGACTTTGAGCGGTAAAAATCGTGCTTTTGTACGATTTTTTGCATTGCATTAGACAAAATCCGGCAAACTCCTATGCAAAATTTTCACTGCCTTTACTTTTCATTTCATTGTGTATATAATAAATATAATGTTTTTCGGTTTGTTTTTTTTTCTTAGAAGGGTAAAAGTATTTGCGCTGATAGGAGACAGCGGAACGGGAAAAAGTTTTAGGGCCAAACTTGTCGCCCAAAAATACGGCATTGAATTTATCATTGACGACGGGCTGCTTATCAAGGAAAACCGCATTCTGGCCGGCCATTCTGCAAAAAAAGAAAAAACATTTTTGGCGGCAGTTAAAGTCGCCCTCTTTGATGAAAAATCCCATAGGGACGAAATAGCGCGCAGGCTACAGAGCGAAAAAATAAAAAAAATACTGGTGCTGGGAACATCCGAAAAAATGGTAAATAAAATAGCGGCACGGCTGCAAATGCCCCCTCCGTCAAAAATAATAAAAATCGAAGACATTGCCAGCCAGCAGGAAATTGAAAAAGCAATCCGAACACGCCGCATTGAAGGCAAACATGTAATACCNGTGCCTTCTATTGAAGTTAAGCGTAATTACCCGCAGATTTTTTTCGATGCTGTGCANATATTCCGCAGGCGNAAATCACCGGCCAGCATTGGCGCTGTTCCAACCGTTCATGAAAAATCAGTGGTAAGGCCTGAGTATTCAAAACGCGGCAAGGTNATTATTTCCGAATCGGCATTAAGCCAGATGGTAATTCACTGNGTTGACGAGTATAATCAAAATATCCGCATAAAAAAAATTTTAGTGCGGGATAATGATATGGGGTATAGCCTTGCAATTACCATTGATGTTCCTTATGGAACGCAGCTTGGGGGAAATATTCATGAACTTCAGCAATATATTATTGATAATATTGAACGGTATACCGGAATTTTTATTGAAGAAGTAAATATAATTATTGACAGAATAATTCAATGAAATTAAAATAACCAAGGAGCATAAATGAATAATGATATTCAAGTTAAATATTTTGATAAGGAAATAAAATGCCCATACGAGACCGCCGCAGATTCAATTCTTGCCCTTTTTGGCATTTATGAAAAAACTGTTGTTGCAATTAGGATTAACAATGAAATTTGCCCTTTAAAAACAAAGATTGCCCTAGATTCAAGCATTGAACCGGTGTTCCTTGATTCTCCTGAAGGCGCAATGTTGTACCGGCGTTCTCTTGCATTCCTTCTTGCAGTCGCCGCTCAGAAACTTTACCCAAACCGTATCCTTTCCATTGGGCATTCATTGGGAAACAGTTATTATTATACTTTTCATTCAGGGAAACCTCCGACAGAAAAGGAAGTATCCGCGCTGGGTGAAGTTATGGAATCTATTGTTCTTGAAAATCTTCCGATAGAATTCAAGTATCTGTCGTATCAGCAGGCAATGGATATGTTCGCCAAAAACCGGCAGGAAGACACCGTTTCATTATTATACCAGCGGTGCACAGCAAGGGTTAAGGTTAATGAATGTAAAGGCTTTGCAGATATTTTTTTTGAACCATTAGCTCCAAGTACCGGCTTGCTCTCTTCTTTCCGGCTTATGCCTTACCAGG
>WRNF01000217.1 GCA_009776715.1 Treponema sp.
CCTAAGATCCAAGCCTGCTGCCCCGGCGCTTTCATACCGGGGCATTTGGACAGACGGATTGGTTTTGGAAATTTTAATTACAATCTGTTCCTGGGGCATGCAGTAATCTCATGTTTCAGCGTCTATTCCTGTTTCTGTCGAATCTTCTGCTTTTTTCCGGCCTGGCAGTGTTGGTTTCGGGTACAGCCCCGTCCGGATCAATGGCATCAATATACGAAAGGTTTATTCTGCCCATTCTGTCAATTTCTACAAGTTTTACAGGAATCTTTTGTTCTTCTTTTAAAACATCGGTAACCTGAGCTACCCNCTGCCGCGAAAGTTTGCTGATATGCACCAGACCTTCTTTGCCCGGTAAAATTTCAACAAAGGCGCCAAATTCCATTATGCGTTTAACCGTGCCGTTATACACCATGCCCACTTCCGGATCGGAGGTTACGCCCACAACGGCGGCTTTTGCATCTTCTACATCCTTGCTGCCTTTTCCGAAAATGGTAACCGTTCCATCGTCTTCGGTATTGATCTTAACACTGTACTGCTCGCATAGCGCTTTTATGTTTTTTCCGCCAGGGCCGATAAGTGTTCCAATCTTGTCAACATCAATCTTAAGCGAAAGAATTTTTGGAGCAAATTCGCTTATTTCTTCCGCAGGGCGGTTGATGGTTTGATTCATTATTGAAAGTATATGCAGCCTTCCGCGTTTTGCCTGATCCAGCGCTTTGCGCATTATTTCGGCATTTACTCCGGCAATTTTTATGTCCATCTGAAAGCCGGTTATTCCGTCTTCTGTTCCGGCAACCTTAAAATCCATGTCGCCCAAATGGTCTTCTTCGCCGAGTATGTCGGAAAGCACCGCATAACGGCTGCCGGCACCGTCACTGGATGGCGAGCTTTCCGTAATAAGGCCCATTGCAATTCCTGCCACCGGTTTTTTCATTGGCACGCCGGCATGGAGCATGGCCAATGTGCCGCCGCAAACGGAAGCCATTGAAGATGATCCGTTGGATTCCATTATTTCGGAGACGACCCGTATTGTGTAGGGGAAATCATCTTTCGAAGGAATCATTGCTTCCAGCGAACGGCGGGCAAGGTTTCCATGCCCAATTTCGCGGCGGCCTGTTCCCAATCTGCCGGTTTCACCCACCGAATACGGGGGAAAGTTGTAATGCAGCATGAAATTTTCCCGTTTGTCGCCTTCAATGTCGTCATACACCTGTTCATCAAACACAGTGCCAAGCGTGGTAACAACAAGCGCCTGGGTTTCGCCGCGGGTAAACAATGCTGAACCGTGGGTTCTGGCAAGCAGGCCCAGTTCGCAGGTGATTTCTCGGATATCTTCGGTGCCCCTGCCGTCAACACGACGTCCATTGTCCAGAATCGATGAACGAAGAATCTCGTACTGCATGTCTTCAAAAAGGACGTTAAAGAGTTTTTTTTGAGTTTCATCTTCAAGCTGAGCGGCATATTGTTCTGCTGTTTCGTTTATAATTGCTTTTATGCCATCGCTGCGTTCCTGCTTTGTTGGCAGGAAACAGGCTGCCTGCAATTTTGGATATGCAGCGTTGCGTATAAGTTCCTCGTTTTCAAGCAGGGCGGAAGATACGGCTAAGGGAAGTTTTTCTTTGCCGGCAATTTCCCGCAACTGTTCCTGAAGGGCGCAGAATTCAATGATCATGGCATGCGCTTTTTCCAGCGCCTCTATCATCAAGTCCTCGCTTACTTCGTTAGCGCCGCCTTCAACCATGGTTATGCCGTCTTTTGTCCCGGCAACAATTATTTCCAGCGAAGAATTTTCAATCTGCTCGTAGGTGGGATTAACAACCATTTCACCGTTTACCTGGCATACCCGTACTCCGGCGATAGGGCCGTTAAAGGGAATGTCCGAAATATGCACCGCAGCCGAAGCTGCAATAATTGCCAGTATGTCCGGCGGATTCATTTGATCGGTTGAAAGCGTGGTGGGAATAAGCTGTATTTCCCTGCCAAAATTTTTGTCAAACAGCGGGCGCATGGGCCGGTCGATGAGGCGGCTTACAAGAATTTCCTTATCCTTGGGCCTGCTTTCCCGTTTAATAAAGCCTCCGGGAATTTTCCCTGCGGCATAATATTTTTCGTTATAATCAACCGTAAGAGGCACATAATCCATGCCCTCGACTGTCTCTGAAGACGAACAGACAGTGGCAATAACCGCTGAACCGCCGTATTGCGCAAAAACGGCTCCGTTTGCCTGTTTTGCGATTCTGCCGGTCTCTAGGGTTAGTTCCTTGCCGGCAATTTGCAGTGTTACTTTTTTCATCATTATTTTCGCAGCCCCAGTTCTTTAATTAACTTACGGTATCCTTCGAGGTTAGTATGTTGAATATATTTCAACAGTTTACGCCTTTTCCCCACAAGGATAATAAGCCCGCGTTGGCCGGACTTATCTTTCTTAAATTGCTTGCAGTGGCCTGTGAGCTGATTGATCCGCTCAGTGAGGATACCTATCTGCACTTCCGTTGCACCGGTATCCTTTTCATTTTTGCCAAATTTGGCAACTATGGATTCCGTACATTCTTTTGTTAAAGCCATATTTATTCTCCTGTATAAAGAGTTCTGCCCAGCAGCCTTTCCGCTTCCGCTATACGCCCTGCGGCAAGAGCCGCCCTAATGCGGCTGGAACTGACCGGCCGGCCTTTATCCATTACCGGTTCTGCAATCCATGTTTCAATTCCCCGATCTTCTGCAATGCGTTTAATTTCCTTAGCGCCGGTATCCAGCCGGTTCCCGCAGCGAAAATTAGACCCAATGGCAATCAGCCCAACCGGCTGACAGCCCAGCAGGGAATCAACAAAACTCCTTCCTTTAATTTTACTGAATTTTTCAGAAAAGTCAATGAGAACTGTTAATTCTATTCCTAAAGACTCAAAAATTTTTAATTTTTGATCCAGCGTTACAATACTGGAAATGTTTTTCCCCGAAGGGGCGGGAGATAAAATTTTTGCAGGGTTTTGGATAAAGGTAACAATTGCCGGCAGAAATGGGCTGCCGCAGATATGCCGTATCAATGCCTGATGCCCCTTGTGCACTCCGTCAAACACCCCTACGCTTACGGATAGGGAATAGGGAATAGGAAATAAGGAATGAGTATTTTTATTGGTATATTCTTCCCAGCTTATTATCCGCATTGACATAACCGTAATTCCATTTGCTGTTTTGCTGTTCTATTATTGCAGCAAGAGCATCGCCGCATAAGAGGGCGGCGGTTTTTTCCCCGCTTTGTGTTTCAATAGCGGTATTTTTCAGTATCTGCGCTAATGGTTTGCCCTGGCTAATTTTTTGCATATGTTCAGGGGCAATGTCAATGCAGGGAAGCCCAAGCGTTTGCATGACTTTCTTGTTTATCGGCAGAATTTTTAATTCAGCACTGCTACCTGTAGCACTGTTGCCTGTAGCACTGCTACCTGTAGCACTGCTGCCTTCAGCACTGACGCTGCAAGCGTCTTTAAGCCTGAACCCAGCAACCTGAGTGCGCAGCAAAGCGCTTAAAGACCCGCGGCTTCCGGCGGCTAGCGCAATGTCGCGGGCAAGCGAGCGGATGTAAGTACCGCCGGAACAATGAACAAAAATTGAAGCAAAGGGAGGCTGCCATGAACGCAGTTCCAGCGAATAAACATTCACCGGCCTCTTTTGCATTTCAGGTTTATCCCCGCGGCGGGCAAGATTCGAGGCCCTTTCTCCGTTAATGTGAATGGCGGAATAGGCCGGAGGCTCCTGTTCAATAATGCCGGTAAATTGCGCAATGGCCTGTTCCACCGCTTCGCGGGAAGGCAGAGGTGCGTTGGCAATAACTGCGCCTTCGGGATCAAGCGTGTCGGTTTCGCAGCCAAAGCGAATGATCCCTTCGTATTGCTTATCGCAATGGGTAAACCAGCGGCTTAATTTTAACGCCTTCCCGGTCAGTGCCAGAAGGAGGCCCTCGGCAAATTTGTCCAAAGTGCCGGTATGCCCAGCCTTGCCGGAGCCAATGCTGCGCTTAATGCCGCTCAAAGCGTCAAAAGAAGTAATGCCCGGCAGTTTATGCAAAAGGATAAGGCCGGAAGGGATTGTTTTCATTAGTTTAACTAAGAGAAAAACATACCATCAAAAGACGGTTTTTTCAAGCATCTTCCGGTTATTGGTGTGTAAACTTGACCATAGAATCATTCGAATTTATATCGCTCAGAGGCACATCCTTATTTTCTCATAATTCCCCATACAACAGTTCCGCTAATTACCGCTGCCGTCGGAACTGCTATTATGGTAAAAGTCCTCCAAAACTTTGATCTTTTTTCGTATTTCGCCGATAAGATGGACTGCATCTTGTAAGTTTCGGACATTTTGTTCAGATGTTTCTGTAAGTCCTCTAGCAATTGTTCTTGCGTAGATATTATGTTCTCGTAATTCTCGATTAACATTTCGCTCTCGCTCAAGTTCTTCTGTAAGTTTTCCAATAGTTTCTG
>WRNF01000218.1 GCA_009776715.1 Treponema sp.
TTATTTTCAGGGGAAATATAAATACGTTGTTGGCGAGGAATTTGACACTGCATCTTTTGGGTTTAGGCATTTTAGTATTGGCGCCGGTTATGTGTGGAGAGCAAAATAGATCTTACAATATTACGTTGTTGTTTCTTTCCCGCTAACCTGTATTTCCTTTTCTCCGCTGGCACCGTCATTGAAAACCAGCAGGCGCTGCTCCTTATGCAAAAATTCAAAACGCAAAGAACAGGCAATTGATGCTTTTGGCCCAAAAAATTCCATCGGAAGGTAAATGATTGTCGGATCGCCAATGGCTCCGTCTGCGTTAAACCGGTATTTAAAAACCTTTTTTTTAAGATTCCAGTCAATTAACAGAGGCTCTCCGGCAGTGGCCATTGGATAAGGCCGTTTCCATCCGGCAGCAGCCCGTTCTTTTCCTTCAGAAAAAATTGAAAGGTCTTCGTCATTCCAGCCGTCGCCGTAGGCATTGCTATTGTCCGCAGTGTAATTCCAGACAGTTGAATGAAGAAGATGAGCATCCACTGCATTGTAGTACATATCCAGGGCCTGAATATGCCTGGAATAATCCCCGTTTTTAAAAGCTTTGCGTTTATTCATGTCAAAAGCAAGGCCGAATTCCCCCAAAAGCGCAGGTCTCCCGGCACTGTGTTCATTAATATTTTCGCTTACATGATCATGCAGCCAATTTTTTGCCCTTGCCACACACCGGATAAAATATGCTTGAATTTTTTTTTTCCCAATAATAATTTTTTTTGTCACAGGATCAACGGTAAACCATGACCGGAATTGCTTGGTAAACAAAGTTAAACCGTCATACCAGTGAAATGCGTTGACTGTATTCGGCGGGTCCTCTTTATTCCATGCCAACCGGGATTCAGACCCCATTCCGCTGGGGATTCCCTCAATAAAGAAAAAAGCATTTTCATTTAACTCTTTAATCGTTTCAATAAAGCGTAAAATGAAGGGTTTATAGCAATCTTCCATAAAATTAACCTGCCTTCCGTTAAACAAGGAAAAATGCGCTTTACTAATCAAAAGCGCAGTTCCATGTTCTTCTGTCCATACGCCGGCCTGTTTCCAGGGGCAGCAAAATCCTTCTTTAAAAAGAGTCACAGCTCTGTTGTCATAATTATTGAAAAATACATGCTTCCTGCTATTAAGGCCATAGGAATTATACAAGGGCACCGCAACGGTATTTCCTGAAGCCGCCCGAATGCCGTCCCAGGGGCTTGGCCGCGGGCCTATTGGCATTACCGGGCTTCCCGCCTGTTCCAAATTTTTGCATCCAATATAACCATTGTGCGGTTCATTCATTATGCCCCATCCGGCAACGGCGGCACAGTTTTTTAAGCGGCGGTAACAATGGCGAAAAGCAGCAAAATACCGGTTCTGCAGCCATTCCTGAACATTTTCCCCTTCAATGTGCAGATCCGGAGCATAGGTTTTTCCTCCAAAAAAAAGGCTGAACATGGTAGCCGCGGCATAGCGGTTATAGTTAGAAGGCCAAATCATACGCGGATATGGAGCGCCGCCGTGCAGAGCGGCATAATTCTGCCGGGTAACAGCAGAATCGCTTGCGTCAAGTTTTTCAAGATCGATGCCAATTTTCTCCAAAGTCCAAGCCGGAGCGCCGTCTCCGCCGGTCCATCTGCTCCAAACATCCTGATGCGGGTCAATAAATACCGAAATATTCCATTTTTCCGCAATTATTAGAATTTTTCTTAAATATGCCAGAAAAGCCTCGTCATATTGGCCTGGGCCTGCGTGTTCCAGCGCTTCCCATGTAACAATAAGCCTTAAAAAGGTAAATCCTGCGCGATTTAAGCGCTTAAAATGAAATTCCGCATCTTCCAAGGGAAAAGGCCTGCCAATAAATGAGGCATTTTCCGGATTTTTAAGGGATTCGGGGCTAAAACTCCATCCAGGCGGCCCAAAAGGGTTTTTTGAGCTGCCACCAAGGTTAACGCCCCTTAAAATTAAAGTTCTGCCTAAATTATCCTGAATTTTGCCCTTGCTTACAAACATAAATAAATCCGCCTTGTTTTACTGTTTTTCAAAAAGCCGCTTGTAACTTAAAATATTATTGACTTGTTTGAATATTAGTATTGAATAATTTTTTAAAATATAGCATAATATAGTTATATTAGGGAGTAGCAGTCATGAGAAAAATTTTTCTTCTTTTTGCAAGTTTGGTTTTTTCAATGGGAACCTGTTCTCAAAGCGGCGGTACAAGAACGCGAGATGCATTCGAAACAAAAAAATCAATTTTTTTCGATAACAGCGCGTTAGACGAGTTTACCACATCGGTTTGGGATTCTTCTTTTACCAATATGGTAAAGCAGGAGCGGTTTTCTGCTTCGCGTGCGAAACTGGAACAAATAGAATTAACCTACAATGAAAAAAACAATATCACTACAAAAATAACCAAAGATGCCGAAAGTGTATTAAAAAACCGTGTGGTATACCAGTATGATCAAAAAGGCCAGTTGATTGTGGAAGCGCTAAGGGATCAGAAAAACAAGCCTATCTCAACATACGAATATGCGTATAATGATAAAGGGTTTAGAACTGAACGCAGCATCAAAAGCAATCAAGACAAACTGCTGGCAAAAACAACATATACAGTTGACAGTAACGGGAGAATTTTAAGATCCGAAACTAAAGACGGCAGTGCAACAACGATTAGTTATACCGAATATAAATACGATTCGCAAGGCAACCTAATCGAGCAAAAGGTTTCCAATGGCGATGGCGTTCTAACTTCAATTATCAACGCCGTTTGGCAGAATGGCAATGAAATTAGAAATGAAATGAAATCTCCTGATGGTACCGTGCAGTATCGAATAACAAAAGAATACGGTCAGGATGGAGAAGTTATGAAGGAAATTGTAGAGAATTTGCAAGGTCAATCAAAGCAGATTCTTCAATATGAATATGAATACCGGCCAGTCCGCCGGCAAAGCTAGGGGGTTTTCAATGAAAAAGGGATTAATTTTTTTAGGGATGGCATTATTTGCCGTATCTGTCGTATTTGCTGTATCTGAAGAAGTGGATGTATACGCATATCTTTATAGAACTTCATACTCTAATGAAGCGCAATTGTCTATTTTGCAGAACATGGAACAGGCAAAGCTAACAGGCGCCGGTGAATTTTATGCTTCAGCGTTGCGGCAATTAGTTGCAGGATACCGAAATATTAAAAATGTAACTGAAAAAAATGCTGCGGCGGAACAGGCAATAATTCTTTCCAAGCTGCTTGGCGCAGAAAAGTATTCTCAGGCTGCTTCTGACCTTTGGCTGGTTGTGGATGCATTTCCGGAGCCTTTGGTTAAAGCAGAAGCTGTTATTGCGCTTGGCAGAATTCGCGCTACTGCGTATCTTCCGCATGTGGTTCGGCTGTTAAGCATTTACAACGAACAGCCTACTTCCGATCGGCTGTACGGTGAAAGAGTTGCATTTGGCGCAATTATTGCGCTTGAAAAATATCAGGAGCCGGACGGGTATCTTCCTGTTTTTATTGCCTCGACAGGATGGTATTCAAACAGAGTTAAAGATCAGGCGAAAAAATCATTGCCTCTAATTTCAGATGATCCTACACCGTATATGGTGGAAGTTGTTAAAGGCGGGGAATACAGTTATTCCGCTAAATACATTGCCCTTCAAACAATAGAGGCCTCGAATGCCAGCGATGAAGATAAGGCAAAAGTTGCCGTCGCTGCGCTTGAAGAAGGATGGAGAGGCAGCACCGCCGTATCAAATCAAAAGGTCAATCTTTCAACCATGAGGAAATTAGCGCTTGATATGCTCGGCCGCTATAAAACCGATGATGAATCAGTATACCCGCAGATGGAAAGATCTTATATGGAAAAAAGCACAGATATTGATGAAAAATTTAAAGCCATCTCTGCGCTTTCATTTCAAAAAACTGATGAAGGCACAGACAGGCTGGCAAAATTTTTATTTGCATTGAACAACAGGCAAACAGGCGGCGGCCTTACCAGGGACGAAACACGGTTGCTACAAACCATTATCCCTGCCCTTGGAGACACAGAAAATCCCCGCGCCCATGATGCTCTTGCACAGGTTACTATATTGAATTATACAAGGGCCATTAAAAAGCAAGCTGAGGATGCATTAAAGAAAATCAAGAGCTAAAGCCTCCGATTGTTATATTAAAGGAATCTCGAAACAAGGAACCTCTAAAAGCTAAAGTTTTTAGAGGTTCTTTTTTTCTGTTTGCAGCAAATTTGCAAGAGTAACTCCTTAAAACAGCTTTTTTTAAAACTTTGTTTTGAAAAAAAATGCCTCAAAAAGGGCAATCGGACTAAAGTCCGCGTCCGTCAAACTCCTAGGAGTTTGTCGGGCTTTGCCCTTTCCAATGAAAAAAATGCGAAAAAACACCGTTTTTGAGCATTTTTTACTCTGCAAACTCCGTAAGGAACCCCA
>WRNF01000219.1 GCA_009776715.1 Treponema sp.
CAGATCAAAAGCAATTGCTTTTACTTCCATGCGCATATATGCAATAATGTATATTATTTTGTTCAGAGTGGATAGTGGAGTTACATTGCATACAGCAATTTAACATTTAACCACGAACCAACCCTACGTCAGCACACACGATACCAGACGAACAGACGAACAGACGAACAGAAGAACAGAAGAACAGAAGAAAATTTACCGCCTGAATAACTGGGCGGCGCAGCGCGGAGGCGGATTTCTTATTTTGTTACAGGGGACGGGTTTGAAGAAATTCGTCTAATTCATTTTCAAGGTTAATCAGGCGTTTTTCCATTTCATAAATGCGCTGGATAGAGTATTTTACCTGTCTGTTCAAAAGCCGTTCACAGGTTTCATCCAGAATAGAGTTAAAATTAAAATCTGATACCAGCATTGCTTCCTCGCCGGTAATTATATTGCCATTATTAAACATAATTTCCTTTCATTAATATACAGTATGTTTTTAATTATTAAAAAAATCAACTGTATCTTCATGCTGATTGACCATAACCTCTTGTTTTGCTGTTTCGGAATTTCTGTCTAAAGCAGTGATGAATGTTGCAGCCGCAATAAGCGCAATAAGAGCCAGTACTAACGTACGCATAATTACCTCATTTAATTAAAGGATTGGGATTTACCAATTTGTCGTTATGATACACCGCAAAATGTAAATGCGGTCCGGTTACATATCCCGTTTCTCCCACCTTGCCAATTATTTGGCCTTCCTTAACAGTATCTCCCAATTTGACTGAATAGTCAGAAAGATGCGCATAGAAGGTTTTGTAGCCATCGCTGTGTGTTATAATCAAAAAATTCCCGTATAGCGAATTATTTTGTCTTGCAGAAACAGTTCCTGCCAGGGCTGCTTTTACCGGGTCACCAATATTGCCCCTATAATCTATTGCATAATGAAAGGACATTATTCCGGAGCCTGGTTTATGCGGATCTTCCCGCATTCCCCAGTTGCTGGTAATGATGCCCGGAACCGGGCGAAGGAATATTTTTGAAGATTTTTTCTCAATACCAAGCGCCTTGTTTAATTCATCGGGATTCATTTTAGCGCCAGGAAGAAATATTTCAAGNCCGGCCTGAATTTTTCGGTCATCCTCAATATTGTTTACATCAAGAAGGGCATTTTCTTTTACATTATATTTTTTAACTATAGNAGACACAGTATCACCGGATTTAATGGTATAGGGAATGCCGTCCATATTGGGGATTTTTAATTTTTGCCCTATATATAATTTAGAAGGATTATCAAGTTTGTTAAATGCAATAACTGTGTCTATGCGCAATTTATATTTATTGGCAATAGAAAAGGCATTTTCATTTTTCTTTACTTCGTGAATACTAAAACTAAAGGTTTTTACTGCCACAGGAATAACTGTTTCAGGCAAAACAANAGGGTGTATTATTTCATTTTCCGGCACAGTTTCTGGCATTTCCAGACTGGCTAAAATGTATTCTGCCTGCTGTATTGCTGCAAACTTAACCAAGGGAGAAACAGGGTCTAAGGGCGGAGCGGGCAAATCCTGGGGCATTAATCCTCCGGCAAACCCGTTCCAGTTGATGCCTGCAAAACCTAAAACGATAAGACCGGCAATGACCGCTGATTTTTTTACCCAAGAGAAAAGTGAAAAATTAAATCTGCCATTGCGGGAAGTTATAGGTTCCTGGTTTTGAAGGCCTCCTTTTTTTCTGGGCCTTTTGCTGACATATTGCGGAAATTTTGCATCATAAGTGAACCTAAGGCGGTTATAACTTTTAACCGGTGATTTTCTGCGCCTTTTTTCTATATATTGCTTCCCAAATTTATCAAACTCTACCATATACACCTTTAATATAAGGGAACTTCTATAAATTCCAGTTTTTAGAGGTTCCCGTAAGCCTATTGTATATTTACAATAGATAATTACAACCGGAAATAGTCAATTAATTAAATTAATTTACTATATATCATGTATATCGACAAATAACCATTAATATATTAGAATAGAATTGTGGGAAAAATGCTCCTTTTTGCTTTAGCGGCAGCGTTGATTATTAAACTGTTTTTTTTCGATTTTATCATAGCGGAAGGCGATTCCATGCTGCCAGTTATAAAAAACGGCTCTGTGCTGATGGTAAACCGGCTGCAATACGGTTTTCGTTTTCCGGGGCAGTCAGGATATTTAATCCGTTGGGGAGCGCCTAAACAAGGCGATATTGTTGTTTTTTACACGCCATCGGGAACCCTGGCTGTAAAACGCTGCAATTCGCTTAACGGGAATGAGGAATTTATGGCTTATGGAGACAACAGCCTCCAATCGTATGATTCACGGTCTTATGGCCCTATTCCTTTTGACAAAACTATTGGAAAAGTGTTAGGAAAAGAATGAATTTTTTACCAAAATGGCGTTTTAAAGTACTTGTAATATTTTTTCTTTCGATCTCTGTTGTTATTCTGGTATGTTATAGCCATGCAATGCTGTATAGGGAGTTAAAACAGATTGACAGAGAAAATGCCATGTATTCAAGAGGAAAAATACTTGACAGAAACGGAATAATTCTTGCCGATGAATTACCGCGTTATGATGTGAAAATTAATCCGCCCAGAAGAAATAGAATTAATATCCTGGCTAATGAACTTGCGCCAATTTTAGATTTAAGCGAAGAATACATTATTGAGCAAATTAGAAGCAATGAAAAACAGTTTTTTATTAAACAGTTGGTAGATCTGGAAACTAAAAAGGAAATTGAGAAAGTAAGGGATAAAATAACCAATGTGAATGAAATTGTGATTGATAATGCGCTTCCTTTAAGAATTTATCCTCAAGGAGAACTTGCTAAAGACATTATTGGTTATACAGATGCATTTAATGCAGGCAAAGAAGGAGTTGAATGGGCTTTTGATAAAATACTAAAAGGAAAAGAAAACGGCGAAGAAGGCAATAATATTATTCTGTCAATAGATATAAATATCCAAAGAATATTAGAAAAAAAAGCAGCTTTATTCAGGGAACGGTATGATGCTGAAACTGCGGCTTTTTTTGCAATAGATCCCCGCAGCGGAGAAATTCTTGGCGCTGCCATTAATGCAAAACCTAAGAGCGACCCGAATAAAAACCCATTCCTTTGGACAACCCAATTTGAACCTGGTTCTGTTTTTAAAATCTTTACCATTGCCGCAATGCTGGATTATGGCGGAATAACTGAAAACAGTGAATTTTTATGCACTGGCATTTACGATAAAGTAAATCCTCCCATAAGCTGCCTAAACCAAAGACCGCATGGGCTGGTTAAGGCAAGAGATATTATCACTTTGTCATGCAATGTCGGAGCAGCTCTTGCATCTGAAACTATTGACATACAAACATTTAATAAGATGCTGGAAAATTTTGGCTTTAATAAAAAAACCGAAGCGGTCTTTAACGGGGCAAGCAGCGAAACAACGGAAACCGGGTTTTTCCCTTCCGAGGCCGCAGGAAATTTAAATAAACCCGGAGATCCTAAATATTCAAACCGAACCAAACCAACTGTTGCCTTTGGCCAGGAGATTAATGCAACAGTATTGCAGATGCTTCAGGCAGCTTCAGTAATTGCCAACAATGGCATTTTGGTTAAACCAAAATATATTGCAAGGATTGAATCTTTTGACGGGAAAATAACAATAAAAGATTTTATTTCAGATGACTCTGGACGGCAGGTAATTAATCCTTCCACTGCCGCAAAAATGCGGTCTTATATGATGGATGCCGCTCTTTACGGCACCGGGAGATTGGCAAACCTTCCTTATCATTCTATAGCAGTAAAAACAGGCACCGCTCAAATTTATGCAGTAAACGGATACTCCAGTACAGATTATCTTTCCAGTTGTATTGCAATATTGCCTGCTGAATACTCTTCCCTGGTACTGTATGTTGCAATTGACAGGCCGAAAGGAGAAACTTACGGAAGCCTCATTGCCGCGCCTGCGATAAAGGAAACTGCCGAAGAAATAATAAGCTATGTCGGCATCCCGCCCGGTCAATACACCGAGGGCTATCTTTCGGGCGATAATATATTCAGCCATTCAGGAAATATTGATATTAGGGAAGAAATACTTCCTGAATTAAGGGATGAAGTTCCCAGTTATATCGGCATATCAAAAAAAACCATTAATCGTTTGTTAGAGAATAATGACATACAGGTAGAGATGAGCGGCAGCGGCTGGGTAAAATACCAGTCTCCCGCGCCGGGAACAAAGGTAACCAGCGGCATGGTAATTACGCTGATATTTGAATGAAAAGCCATTGGGAAACTAACAGCGGGATTCTCCGCCGGCATTATCAGGGGCTGTTAGATGAAATATGCAGTGCAGCCCTGCCCCCGGTTGACATGGAAATAATATTTAAACCAGCAGCCTCAGGATCGCCGACTGTTGTAATTAACGGCTTGTATATTCACACA
>WRNF01000220.1 GCA_009776715.1 Treponema sp.
CCGTATTTGGAGCTGGATTCCCAAGGGATGTACTCTTGTATACGGCACAGTAAATACCGCATGCCCAATTGCATAATATTTCCAATTGATAAAAGAGACATAAAGGACCGGAATTTAATTACCAATGAACCCTGCGGGTATTCTTTTTAAATCAGGTAAATAGAGGTTCTTGCTTTTTTTTCTGTATTGGGGTATTCTAAGAAAATGGAGAGATATCCGTTCCTTAGAACATTGCTCTGCGTTTACGAAAGTTTAAGAGTTATGTTTCTTGTAGGGATTTGCATACTAATTAAAAGTGAATATGCCTTTTTATTTCCCTGGGCGGCATTATTCGCTCCGGGCGTTTTATTTTTTTTAATGGCTTTGTTTTTACGCTTAAATTTTTCTATGTACAATTCATACTGTCCATTGTATATTGCCGGAAAAGGAATATGCATATTCACTGCCATAAGCTGGGTGTTTTTTGCAGGTTATAATACAATAAATGAAACTTTAATTATTGGCACAGTATATGTGCTAACACCAGGAATACTTATTTTTCTTGTTTTGGGTGAAATTTTATCGGCGGGAACGGTGTATTTAATAATGAAAAGCGGGAAACACATGGAGGTTGAATAAATGCGGATAATTCCGGTAGCAAGCGGAAAAGGCGGTGTCGGCAAGTCGCTGGTAGCCGCTAATCTGGGAGTGGCATTTGCGCAGGCAGGGCAAAGGGTAGTGGTAGCCGATCTTGATTTGGGCGCATCAAATTTGCATTTAGTGCTGGGGCACAGTGCTCCTCAAATGGGAATTGGAACATTCCTTAACAACACAAAGATCGATTTTAACGATGTGATAATTGATACCGATATTCGGGGGCTTCGTTTTATTCCAGGCGACACCGAGATTCCTGGCCTTGCAAACCTTAAATTTTATCAGCTTAAAGCCTTGGTCAGAAGGCTCCTTGCCCTGCAAAGCGAAACAGATATTTTAATACTTGATCTGGGCGCTGGAACGCATCAGTCCATTCTTGATTTTTTTCTCCTCTCGGGCCAGGGCATTGTTGTTTCTGCCCCAAGCATAACGGCCATACTTAATGCTTATGTTTTTCTGAAAAACACGGTATACCGCTTAATGTATTCTTCTTTTCCAAAAGATTCAAAGGCAAGAAAGCACCTGGAAAAACTTCGCGTTACCGGTTCCGGGCCGCAGAAAATGTACATTCCAAAATTGCTTCCGGAAATTTACCGTGTCGATAAAACTTCACATAACAACTTTGTTACCCAGAAGAATAAACTGCGTCCGCGCTTAATTTTGAATATGGTGAGCGAACCTAAAGATGCCGACATTGCATTGAAGATTCGCCGTTCTTGCGAAGAATACCTTGATTTAAAAATTGAACACTTAGGCGTTATTTACCATGATTCTTTTCAGGACACTGCCCTTGCCTCGCGGCTTCCCATTGTTCTGTATAAACCCCAGTCCTTACTTTCCCAGGCGATCTACCGAATTGCCGATAAAATTTTGCAAAGCGAAGAAGACGCTTTTCTGCTGGACGACAGCCATATAGAGGAAAGTTTTCAGGAAGCGGGGATTGAAGCAGAGGTTGATTTTGAAAGCAAAATTGAATTTGTTGAGGACCTGCTTCACTCGGGAACTTTAAGCCAGGGCGATCTGCTGGAAACAATAAAATCCCAGCAGGTGGAAATTATCAAACTAAAGAAAGAAAATAATTTTATAAAATTAAAACTTGGCCAGGCTTTACAGCAGGGTTTTAAAGTTTAATTTTGAAAACATGCATAAAAAAGGCATGGGGTTTGATGTTGTAATGACAAACCCCAATGCCTTTTACTGGACTAATTTTAAAACAGGCCTTATGCTGTTTTGGGTTTCTTAAACGACAGTACCAAAAGCACAATGGAAAAAAGACCGAATAAAATGGATAACATGCCTGGGCCTTCAATAAGACTGCCGATGTTGTCTCCAAACACTTTACTTATGCTCATGTTTACCATAGAAGCAGCGTTATGTGCCAGCATCCAAATGAGAAAGGGAAAAAAGCTTCCCACCAGCAATAACCCGGCAGAAGCTATTCGGCAAATCTTCATTTTCCTTAGGAATATCCCTAAAATACTGGATATGAGCAACAGTATTCCCGATGTAACATACAGCCCGGTATAGCCTGTCTCTGAGAGAGCTTCGCTTTCTTCATCTTTTAATGTTCCAAGCAGCAGGAAAATTAAAGCCGCAAAAAGAATAGTCAAAACTCCAACAATAATTCTAAAAACCATAAAAACTCCTTGTCATTCCATGTATATTTTTTTTCGGAATGATTATTAATAATGAACAAATAAATGTCTTTCGTCAATAGCTTGTGTTGATAAAAATTGACTATTTATTGACCGGTTTTTTGACGTTTTTCTTGACAATAAGCTCTTTGATTTTGGCGCCTTTGCCAATTTTACCGCGTATATAGTACAATTTTGCTCTTCTTACCTTACCGGGGCGGACAAGTTCTACTTTGGCAACCCTGGGGGAATGGATTGGAAACACACGTTCTACGCCCACTCCGTAGGAATTTTTCCGCACCGTAAAAGTTTTGCTTGTCTGGGCATTTTTCATTGCAATTACCAGGCCTTCGTACACCTGAATGCGTTCATTTTTGCCTTCAATAATCTTGAAATGCACTTTAACAGTATCGCCAATTTTAAAATTGACAGGCTCTGATTTCATTTGTTTGGCGTTAATTGCCATAATTTCATTCATTTTCCGTATCTCCTATAATGTTGCTAATTTCTTTGTCATAAAGTCCCAAAACTTTGCCCCGCTGTATTAAATCCGGCCTGTAAGCATAAGTTTTTTTTACCTGCTGTTCAAGCCGCCACCGGCGAATATTTTCGTGATGGCCTGAAAGCAGCACTTCAGGAACTTTTATTGTATCAAAAACCTCGGGGCGCGTATACTGCGGATACTCCAGCAATCCGCCGGAAAAACTTTCTTCATCCAGCGATTCAGGTTTAATCACCTTGTCAACCAGCCGGTAGCTTGAATCAATAAGCGCCAGGGCCGCAATTTCCCCTGAAGACAAAATATAATCGCCAAGCGAGACCTCATCATCAATATACAAATTTATTATCCGTTGATCAATACCTTCGTAACGGCCGCACACTAAAACCAGCTCTTTTTCCGCCGCAAATTCCCTGGCCATTTCCTGGTTAAAGAGCCTGCCCGACGGGCTAAGGTAAAGGGTCCGTTTTTCTTTGGGAAATGCGTTTTCGGCATTTTTCTTGCGCACGCCTGTAGATTCCAGGGCGCGGCTTAATGGTTCCGGCAGCATTAACATTCCCGGGCCGCCTCCGTAAGGCGCATCATCGCAGGAACGGTGCTTGTCAAGGGCAAAATCGCGTATGTTTATAATTTCATATTGAATAAGCCCCCGCTGAACGGCCTTAGCCATGATAGAACTTGAAAAATAAGCATCAATTATTTCTGGAAACAAGGTTAAAACAGTATATTTCATTCAAGAATCCAAAGGTTTTGCAAAATAACCAGGCCTTTTTCCGGATCAATCGTGGGAAAAAATTCTTTGCGAAAGGGGACAAGCCTTGTTTTTCCGTTGTTCAATTTAATTTCCGCCAAATCGCCTCCCCCTCCTTCAATGATTGAAACAATATGCCCCAGGACATTTCCTTCCAGTCCAAGTACTTCTAGCCCTTTTAAATCTTCGGCATAGTATTCATCCGGCTGCAGGGGGGCGGCGTCTTTCCTCTGCACCAGCAATTCTGCGCCGCTTAATGTTTTTGCTTCTTCCGGGCTGTTAATTCCGGCAAAATGCATTGCGGCTGCCGGGAACAGAGCACAACTTTCTTCAATGGCAAAAATGCGCTCTTTTCCGTCTTTTCTGAGCAATGCTGACTTTAGTTTTAACAAATGCTGAATTTCACCGGAAGGGGGTTTAACTTTTACAAAGCCCTTCAGACCGTAAGGCCCTCCGATTATCCCTGCCACAAATTGTTCGGTCATGCTTTAATAATAATGCTCTTGCAAATTTACTGCAAGACAGAAAATGAATACCCTAAAGTCTAATACTGTGGGGCCTGTCCGAGGTCAAAAATACCATGCAGGCATGGTATTTTTACCTCGGCCACCCAACGTTACCGTTTTTGGGTATTCATTTTCTGCAATTACTGTAAAGTTGGCATCGCTGGCAGGGGGGAGGTAGCTTTTTTCAAAACTTTGTTTTGAAAAAAGCTTTTTGATAAATGCTCTTGCAAATTTACTGCAAGACAGAAAATGAATACCCTAAAGTCTAATACTGTGGGGCCTGTCCGAGGTTAAAAATACCATGCAGGCGGCCTGCTTAGGCAGGCATGGTATTTTTACCTCATGAAGGAAGTTGCTATCGCAACATCTACAAACCCAACGTATGCCGGATCGAGTAGGAGACCGCCCATTATTTG
>WRNF01000221.1 GCA_009776715.1 Treponema sp.
GCGAATACTGCGCTGATGCTTACGTGTTACTTTAAGCCGCTGATACCAAAGTTCTTTTTATTATATGTCCATACATTATTTATGACGGGAAAATGGGAAAACAGTAGTTTTACGGCTGTATTTTGAATTTTTTTTTATTTTTTTTCCAAAACAATAATGCTTTTTAAATTTTCTCGCCATATATATATTATCATAGACAGAATGTTTTGCTTATATTCGTTGAGTACAAGCTTTACACTGTCCATGACCGGCGGCTCTAAGCGGCCGGATCATGCCAACGGAGGCATTTTTATGAATAATCTTAACAGCATCCTTATTGAAGGGAACATGGTGCGTGATCCAATGTACCACACCACCCCAAAAGGAACGCCAGTCTGCAATTTCAGCCTGGCCTCCAACCGTTTCTTCAGGCAAGATACCGGATTGGAAAAAGAAGTCTCTTTTTTTGAGGTTGAAACATGGGCGAAACTAGCAGAGTCCTGTAACAGCCTTGGAAAAAAAGGACGCGGAGTACGTGTGGTAGGCCGCTTAAAACAGGACAGATGGACAGGGAATGACGGTAAGCCGCGTTCAAGAATTACCATTGTTGCGGAACATGTTGAATTCCGCCCCGAATTTAAAAAGGAATCTGAAACAGAAAAAAATGACGCGTTTACCGGCTCAGAAATTGCCGCTGAAGCCGAAACTGCAATGCAGGATTACCCTGCAATCCCGCAATATGCTGAATGTGAAAATGCAGCAATAATGGAGGAAGTCCTGGAACCGGTAGTATTTTAAGGAAGCATTAATCGAATTATACTTTCATGAAGGTATAAAGGATAATGAGCAAGGAACTAGGAGCCTGTCGGACTTGTAGATTTTAGTGGTCAAAAACCACTAAAATCTACGATTTTGGGGTTCCTTACGGAGTTTGAGCGGTAAAAATCGTGCTTTTGCACGATTTTTTGCATTGAATTGGACAAAGTTCGACAAACTCCTAGGAGCCTGTCGGACTTGTAGATTTTGCGGCTAATAGCCGGTGGTCAAAAACCACTAAAATCTACGATTTTGGGGTTCCTTACGGAGTTTGCTGGGTAAAAAATGCTCAAAAACGGTGTTTTTTCGCAGTTTTTTTCATCAGAAAGGACAAAGTCCGACAAACTCCTAGGGGATCAGGGATTGTGTCGCGCCACGATATTTCAAAATATCAATCCCCAGTCCCTAATTCCTATGTTAAGCGTTCAAAAACTTCTACACC
Organism: Treponema sp.; assembly: GCA_009776715.1. The sequence goes on from WRNF01000221.1 coordinate 1,238, forward strand.
GTGTTTGCACAGAGGACAGATAAAATCATCCGGCAGGGTATCGCTTTCATGGACATACCCGCATACCCTGCACACAAAGCCTTTTTTTCCGCTTTTCGGCGGAAGAGGCTTTGGTTTAATGTTATCAAAGTAATATTGATACGTTACGCTTCGTTCATTGGACAGGGTAAATGCCTGCGTGACATTCGCTATAAATTGAGTGTGGGTGCCGCAGTCTATGCTTTCCGTGACTTTTGCGGAAATTACCCCGTTTACATATTTCGGAATGTACCGGATGCCGTTCTTAGCCCTAAAAACCTGATCGCTGCCGGCAAATTTGTCGCTGTCTTTTCCGCTTTGAAAGCCGAATTGCTGAAAGACACGGAAGGGTACGCTTTCAGTGAGGATTGAAACGTTGAACTCGCCGGTTTTTAAAATCATGTCATGTGTATAATTTGCCTTGTTTACGGAAGCGGAAATTTCAACAGGAGACTCTGTTATCTGCCCGACGGTATTGATGATGCAGCCGTTGTCCTTGTCCCCGTCCCGGGCTGTAAGCACAAACAGGCCGTAAGACAGCTTGAACATGGTCTGAGGATCGACCGTAGCGGGAGGAAGAGCATGGGAATCCTGTGCTGCCGAGGCTGGCATGGGCCGCGCTTTTTCCGGAAACGATGCAATTATTGCAGCGGCCATTGATTCCAGTTCCGGCATTTGTGTTTGTTTTAGGCTAGACTTCAAGCTGATCATATTGTCAATAATAGTAATGTTCTTGCATTCTTTCATTTTGCCGCGTAACAATTCACCGCTTGCAGGCGCCCATGAACCGTTTTCTATTATGGCAACGGTACGGTTTTGAATGTTATGCGCAACAAGATCGTTGACCAACGCTTCCATTGTTACAAAAATTCCTGCATTGTATGTTGTAGATGCAAGCACAATATGGCTCCATCGAAATGCTTCAGATATAATGTTAGATGCCGGTATCACAGAGACATCAAACATTGTTGTTTTTATTCCGTTTTCGCGCAGTTTGCATGCAAGTATCTCTGCGGCGTTCTCTGTGTTGCCATACACAGACGCATAAACAATCATTACGCCGTATTCTTCCGGTTCGTATTTACCCCATAATGTGTATTTTAGCAGGATTTCTGTTATATTTTTCCGCCACACAAAGCCATGAAGCGGGCATATCATTTCAATTGCAAGTGCCGATGCTTTATCCAATAGCGAGCTAACCTGTGTTCCGTACTTTCCAACAATGTTTGCATAATACCGCCGTGTCTCGTCCATATAATCTTTAGCAAAATTTACCTCATCGGCAAATAATGCCCCGTTCAGAGCGCCAAAGGAACCAAAGGCATCCGCAGAAAAAAGAATTTTATCGGTTGAATCGTAGCTTACCATAACTTCCGGCCAGTGCACCATTGGGGCCATAATAAAATGAAGTTTATGTTTTCCGGTTTCAAGCTGGTCATTTTCTGCAACAACATGGGCGCGGGAACGCAGGTTTAAATCAAAAAACTGTTCAATAAATGCGAGAATTTTTTCGTTGCATACAATCTTTACGCCGGGATACCTGTATACAATCTCCTGAAGCACCGCTGAATGATCGGGTTCCATATGCTGAACGACAATATAGTCAAGATCCCTGTCCCCCAATGCAAAGGTAAGGTTTTCCATGAACCTTTGCCGAACCGCTTTATCCACGGTGTCAAACAGCACGGTTTTCTCGTCAGTTAAAAGGTATGAATTATATGACACCCCATCCGGCACAGAATACACGCCCTCAAACATTGCCAGGCGCCTGTCGTTTGCGCCAACCCAGAATAAATCATCTGTCACTTTCTTAATGCAATGCATAATCTCTCCTGTNAAAAATCATAGCATAAAATTGATTGTGCATCAAGAAGTTCTGTCCACAAAGCCAGGAATAGCGGGGGGCTTGTCTATAACTTCATTTGGGCCTCTCGCTAAGCCATATATGCAATAACCACGGATTTTCACGGATTTTAAGAATGAAAATTTTAAAATAATCCGTGATAATCCGTGTAAATCTGTGCTAATCCGTGTTATATTGAATATTCGGCTCAAGTTACCAAAGAGTTGGTTCACTGCGCAGCAGAGCGGGGGATTGCCTATTGGAATTTCCGTGTTCTCCGTTGATTTTTCATCTCCTTGTGGTCCTTGTGGTCTTTATGCCCTTTGTGCTTTTGCCCGGAAAATTCCGATACATTTTTTTGCGGACTGGCGTGAGTAAAATTCCGTGTAATTTCTTTGTGAGAATGAAAATTCGGTAATTCATTTTGAGGTTTAGAGCGGCTGTGTTTCCTGCCTCCTCCCTTGAATTTTTTGTCTTCAAAATGATGGGAAAACCTTTCTTTTCGGCTGCCCCTGGATTTGCCTGCAGGCTTGATTGGTTCCAAAAAGCTCTTTTCGGTAAATTCGGTGATGGGGCCGTAGCGGGCAGGATCAAAGAGGTTGCCAAAACTTAAGGTAACCAGTGCCTGCACCGCTTTTTCCGCGCCAAGCTGGTCAATGAGGCCGCGGCAGACCTTGTCCAGAAAGGGCGATGCGGTGTCAGGAAGGGCATTTGTTTCGGGCGGGGGCAAGGCCTCTGCGGACATGGCGGAATGTTCTGAAAGCCGTGCCTCTGCGAATCGTGCCTCTGTAAGGGCCGGCTCTTCGGGCAGGGCATCTCCGGCGGGTATTGCATTGACTGCGGCAGCGTAAATTCTGCGGCGCAGCGTTTTCATCACCGCTTTGACCGATGGCACTTTTAGCCATTGAATGGCATTGCCCAAATTCTTTTCGGCAATGCGGGAAAATTGATGGATTCTGTCCCGGTTTGCAAGCGCCGCAAAAGTAATGGCAATGCCCTGCCGGCCCGCCCTTGCGGTTCTTCCAATGCGGTGAATGTAGGTTTCACGGTCGCCGGGAAGGTCCCAGTTTATTACATGGCTTAGGCTTTCAATGTCAAGCCCGCGGGCCGCGACATCGGTAGCGACAAGGATTGCAGGCTCGTAAGCGCCAACCTTATGCTCCAGGCTGTACCGGCGCTGGCGGAAACGCCGTAATGTGCGTTCCCGAATCTCCTGGGAAAGATCGCCGTGAATCGCCTCAGCGGGGTAGCCGGCTTCTACCAGGCGGCGGGCAAGCTCGTCTGTTTCAATTTTTGTAGCGCAAAAAATAAGCCCGTAAAATTTTTCCGCGTT
>WRNF01000222.1 GCA_009776715.1 Treponema sp.
AGGTCATTGGCGGCTTTTGCCCAAAAGCAAGAAATGGAAGCTGGGACACAAGGTAATAATATGAACCCACTTATTTATCCTTTGACTTGCTTTTAGCNGTNCTGTTAGTGTTGCTATTAGCAACAGTACTAACTGCGCCGGCNNTGATTGCGCCTTTAAGAATTTCCGCTATATATGGATTAAGGTAGGCGGAAAGCATTTCCGCTACCGCATCCGCAGAAAAATCATAATACGCGGACCCGTCTTTGCTGGCTATGCGGAAACCTCCGCTCAGGCTTGAGTCGGAACGGAGTTCCATGCCTTTTTTAAGCTGGGCTGCAAGTTTTGTTACAAAAAAGCTGCGCAGCTTGGCCAATGAAGCTTCCGGCAGAAGCACCGCCAGGGAATCTGAACCTTTGGTTCCCCAAGCTTTTAACAATTCAGGCAACACCGCTTTTAAGACATCGGTATTGTAGGAAACCCCCATTTGTTCCGCCACAAGCCTGTCCAGCAATGCCTGAATCTCGTCTTTGAAAACCAGTACAAGATTCCGTGAAGCCTGCTCGATTGCGGCATTTCCTGCCTTCTCGGAACGGGCGGCGTCACGTTTGCCTTTTTCGATAATATCGGCTGCCTCTTTTTTGGCAGCTTCAATTATCTGCCTTGCTTCAGCTTCCGCATCCCGCTTTAGTATCGCAGCTTCTTCCGAGGCTGTTTCAAACCCGTCTTTTTTTATTTTGTCAATGAGTTCCTGTACGTGGATATCCATGCCTTCCTCTTTTTGCCGTTATATAAAAAAACGCTCAGGCGCTTTAAAATCTCTATTCATTATTATGCAGTATTTTAAAATATTAATCAAGCCTTAATATTTAAAAATTTAAGAATTTTTTACGAATGAATCTTTGTTGTTATGATGATCTTGTCTATAACTTCATTTGGCCTCTCGCTAAGGCATATATGAAATAGCACACGGATTTTCACGGATTTTTATTTTATTTTTAAATTCTGCGTAAACCCGATGATTGTTCTTGGTTTCATTCCTAGAAATCTATATTCCTCTGTGTAAATCCGTGGAAAATCTGTGCTAATCCGTGGGTTTTTCTTTAATTTCATAAAAGTTACCTTGTAGATGGTTCACCGCAGGGCGGCGCGGCAGCTTGTCTATAACTTGAATATAGGGATCGGGGATCAGGGATCAGGAAAAGGGGTCGGGGATCAGGGAACAGGGATCAGGGATAGGGAATGGTGGCTGGGGTTAGGGGTTTGGTTTGTAAGCATATCGTGATGTTTTCTCGATTAAATAACGAACGAAAATCCCAGATCCCTAATCTCAAGTTACCAAAGAGTTGGTTCGCTGAGCAGCAGCGGATGCACGCTTAGAATAAATTCTGAGAGCATTTATTTATGTTATTTATTCTCCATTGCAAATTACCCCGCAGTTTCCTGAATAATTTTTAGCGTTTGTTCCGCACAACGATCCCATGAATATGTTTTTGCTCTTTCCAGGCCCAGACGGACGCATTCTTGGTACAATTCCCGGCTGCTTGCCAGCGCTATCATGCGGTCTGCCATGTCTTGCGGATCCAGAGGATCAAAGTACAATGCGGCGTGCTGGGCGGTTTCTGGAAGAGATGCGGCCCTGGCACATGCAACCGGTATTCCGGATGCCATAGCTTCAATTACTCCTAAGCCAAAACCTTCGTACATAGAGGGAAACACTACAAAATCAGCGCCTGAATACAATTCCGGCAGGCTTTTATGGGGAAAATGCCCGGTAAAGAAAATATCGCTTCTCCATGCGCTTTTCGCCGCTGCGGTTTTAACATTCAGCGCATTATTGCTGTCGCTGCCTGCCAGCACCAGACGGTGTGAGCTGCCGGTTTTTTCCTTAAATATACCGAATGCTTCAATAAGACGGATGTGGTTTTTTACCGGGTAATCAATGCGGGAAACATACAGTATGTAGGGACGGCGGAAACTGAAGGGCTGAATTAATAATTCCGTTTCATCTTTATCATGCCTCCGGGGGAAAAATGCGCTCAGGTCAATTCCGTTCGGCACTACCGAAATGCGGTTTTCTTTTACCCGCGCAAGTTTTACCAATTCCTCTTTTACCCATTCGCTCACAGCAATAACCCTGTCCATGCGGCGCAGAGAATTTGGCAGAACCATCCGTAAAATTGCCCCCAAATGCTCTCTGGTACGCCTGTTTCCCCAGTAGGCGGCCATGTCATGCACTGTGCCTATGCTTGGGCAAGGGGATTTATACAGTGCCTGTTTATGCGCGGCAGGGAAAAAACAGGCATTGTAAACGCGGCTTTTTGCATAATCTTGGTATTTGTATAAATGCCATAGGGCGTTTGCTGTTTTTCCGTTCATTCTGCACCGGGGAATAAACTCGATGCCGGGCGCACATTCGCTGTAAGAATAGCGGTCGTATTCCCACCCAAATAATTCAAAGCGGGATCCCGACGGAGGAATACGCATTAATATCTGCGACAAATAAACTCCCACACCCGATTTTCCGCTGTCACAGGCGAAAGTATCTATCCCTATCTTCATTGAACCTCCAAACAGGAAGCCTGATTAATTGTCCAAACAGTCATAAATTTAATGGACACTTTAACATTATAGCAGATAAATAAAAACATGAATAGCGGTTACAGGCTTGTCTCTAACTTGAAACTGTAATTCAAAATTTAACCACGGAGGGCAAGGAGTATAAACCACGGAGAACACAGAGAAGAATAATAAATATTTTATTTTTTCCCTCCGTGTCGGGGGTGTCCGAAAAGTTAGGAACTTCTTCGGACACCTTCTTTTTTATATGTATTTTCGCACATTTTCGCAAGAAAATGGAGAAAATACAAGGGCTGGACGAGAAGTAACCAACTTCTCGGACAGCCCCAGGAATATACCAAAAAAACGGGCGGACAATTTCCGGTGAATATGATGCATTTGCCGTCACGATGCGTATTTCCTTTTCTATCTGGCCATACTGCACATTTTTAATGCAGCTTGAAACAGAAGAAAACGACATTTCCTGAATGCCCGAAGACATAACAATTTCTGCAATTTCAAGAGGATTGTAATATGTTTCATTAAACTGCCCTATGTGAATGTGCGTGTCTATGCGCAATTTTTTTTCCAGTCAAGTGCAATTTTATGGTTTATGGCGGCAACTTTGCAAAAATGTTCGTTAATTTTAAGAAAATCGCCGTTGGGGTCTTCGTTGCCGTTACGCACCATGCACATCGCGCAAAAATTTTTATCATGGCAAGAAAGGCATTTGGGGAAATCTTTTTTGCGCAAACCGCGCAGGTACTTAACCCGGGGAGACTTTTCCCAGATTTCACGTAACGGAGTTTCCTTTACATTGCCGCAGACATAACTTTGCCAGCCGGGGCAGGGGTAGACATTGCCGTTGGCAACCATGCAAATTGCCGAAATACAGACACCGCAGACAATGTTATTGGAGATGTCTCTTGTTTCAACTGCATCAATATCGTTGTTTAACAATTCATAACAAAATTCCTCTAAATTCCGTCATTTTTATTATTTTATGTGTTGGCAAGCCGCTTTGTCTCCTGATTATCATACCCTTCTCTGCGTCCTCTGCGCCTCTGCGTGATGAATATTCGAAATAAGTTACCAAAAAGATGGTTCGCCGCAGGGCGGTGCGGGGGCTTGTCTCTTATCTCTTCACCTCCTTCCACAATTATACTCATACTCCTAATCTTCCCTATGATAAATCATACCGATAATGCAGGGCGCCAAGCCAAGAACATACACAATAGTTTCAAAATAACCTGTTATAAATAAATTAGAAATAATATTAATGACTAAAAATGTAACTCTTAATGCTGTCCTGTCCTCACCTGAAAAGTATATTACCAAGAAAGGTATTTGTGCTAATAAAATTATAAAAATACCCTGGAAGGTTCTGTTATAATAAGAAAAAGATAAAAAAAGGACAATAGAAACCGCTGCTAAAACAGGAGCTAATATACGAAAAATTATACGGAGTGTATCAGCAATTTTCTCTTTTTTAGCAGATTTTCGTCTAGCTATAGCATTTTTTGCGTCACCATTACCTTGTGCTGCTGCTTTAGCAAACAATTCGGCTGCTTTATTAGAATCCTTAGAAACACCTTGCCCAGATTCATACAAAAGCCCCAGCTCATACTGGGCACTAGCATTCCCCTGTTCTGCTGCTTTACCAAACCATTCGGCTGCTTTCACAGAATCTTTAGAAACGCCTTTTCCATTCTCATACAAAAGTCCCAGTTCATACTGGGCGTTAATATCCCCCTGCTCTGCTTTTTTAAGAAGATTTTCGGCTGCAATCTTTAATTTCGCTTCTTCATGGCCCTGAGCCGCAGCTTTAGTGAACAATTCGGCAGCTTTCCCGGAGTCCTTACCTACGCCCTGTCCATCCTCATACATA
>WRNF01000223.1 GCA_009776715.1 Treponema sp.
GCAATGAACAGTGAGCAGTGAATAATTTACGCAGAGAACGCATAAATTTGCAAATACTTTTTTCGCTTTGTCGATTTCTCATTCCTCATTCCTCATTGCTATTTGCTATTTGCTATTTTCTCTATCCGCGCCAGCCATGTTTCGTCTCCTGCGGCGATGGGAATTTGCCCCTCGGCCTCGCTCCATTCATGGTTTAAGGCGAGCGTTTCTTCTGCAACAATGCCGCATAGGTTATCCCATGCCTCTTTCAGCCTGGGTGAACCGAAAACGGTCAAATTAATGCGGTCGGTTATCGAAAGCCCCGTTTCTTTGCGGCTGTTTTGAATGCCGCGGATAAGATCGCGTATATCCCCTTCCATTGAAAGCTCGCGGTTAATTTCGGTGTCCAGGGCAACAGTGATGCTTCCTTCGTTCAGTATGCGAAGATTGGCTTTTTCATTGCGCCTAATGTCCAGCGATGCGGCTGAAATCTCAATTGTGCGCGTGGTACCCTCAACTGCCGGTATTTCCAGCGAAAGTGCATTTCCTTCAAGCAGGCTTTGAATTTCTGCCTGATGCAATGATTCAATTTTTTCTGCCGCCGCTTTCATGTCTTTGCCCAATTGTTTTCCCAAAATGCGAAAATTGGCCTTAACTTCATATTCAACAAGGTCCTGTTCATTATCGCCGAAAATCACTTCTTTTACATTAAGTTCCTCGCGGATAATTTCGGTCATTTCCTGAAGGGCCTTTTTTTCACCGGCATTGCGTGTAACAATTTCCGCTTTTTGCAGGGGCTGGCGGATTTTAATATTATACAAAGACCGCAAAGCCCTTCCCATTGAAACAGAACGCTGCACAGCGGCCATTTGGAATTCAAGCGGACGGTCGCGGCGTTCTTCTTTCGGTATTGGAAAATCGGCAAGATGTACCGATTCCGGCTCGTCGGCATCGCGAAGGTTCTGCCATATTGCTTCGGTGGTGAAGGGCATAAAGGGCGCGGCAACAGTGATGAGCTTTTTTAACACATCGCAGAGCGTGCCGTATGCTTCGGTTTTGTCGGCATCATTAATCCCACCGTCCTTGCCAAAGGACCGCCAGAAGCGGCGCCGCGAACGGCGTATGTACCAGTTATTCAGTAAATCAATAAAATCCAGAATGGGGTCAACTGCCCTTGAAAGATCATAAGCATCCATCGCGGAACCAGTCTTTTCCGCAAGGTTTTCCGCTTCGGAAAGAATCCATTTATCAAGAAGATTTGCAGGGTTCTGCGGCGCAGCCTGCGCTTTAATTTCGTCGATATTGGCATAAGTAACAAAAAAACTGTATGCGTTCCACAATGGAATAATGATGCTTTTCATTACCTCACGCACGCCGTCGTCGCTGTAACGAAGATCGTCTGCTTTTACCACCGCCGAATGGATAAGGAACAGCCGCAGGGCATCTGCTCCGAAGGTGTTTATAACTTCCATCGGGTCGGTGTAATTGCGAAGGCTCTTGCTCATTTTTTTGCCGTCGCTTGCAAGCACAAGACCGGACACTATGCAGTTCTTAAACGCGGGTTTTTTAAACAATGCCGCGGCAAGCACGGTAAGCGTGTAGAACCAGCCCCGTGTTTGATCCAGCCCTTCGCTGATAAAGTCTGAAGGAAAATGGCTGTCAAAAAATTNCTTGTTTTCAAAAGGGTAGTGGCTCTGCGCATAGGGCATGGCNCCNGATTCAAACCAGCAGTCAAGCACTTCGGGTATGCGCCGCATCTGCGCTTTGCAATCGCTGCATGGGAATGTAATTCCATCGACAAAATGCTTGTGGAGATCTTCGGGGAATACCNCGGAAAGNGTTTCCAGTTCCTTCCGGCTGCCGACACAGATTATTTTCCCGCAGCCTTCGCAGCGCCATATTGGTAGAGGNTTGCCCCAGTAGCGGTTGCGGCTGATTGCCCAATCCCGCGCTCCGGAAAGCCATTTGCCAAATCTGCCTTCTTTGATATGTTCCGGCACCCAATGAATTTCGTTATTCGCATCAAGCATATCCTGCTTGACCTTTTGCATGTTCACAAACCATGATCCTACAGCCCGGTAAATGAGCGGGCTTTGGCATCTCCAGCAGTGGGGATAGGCATGCAGCACTTGATCCCGTTTAAGCAATTTGTCTTCAATTTTAAGTTTGTCAATAATGCCCTTGTCGGCATCCTTTACAAAAAGCCCTGCAAAATCGCTTATCTCCTGGGTAAATTTACATTCAGCGTCTACAGGGCATATCACCGGAATGCCGGTATCTTTAAGCACCCGCGCATCGTCTTCGCCGAAACCGGGAGCGGTATGCACAATGCCGGTACCGTCTTCGGTAGTAACATAATCTCCTGGATAGGTGCGGAACGCGTTTTGCGCAGCCGCATCCCTGAAATAAGGAAACAGCGGTTCATATGCAATGCCCAGCAGTTCACTGCCTTTTCTATTCCACAAGATCTGGTACTGTGAAGAATCTTTGTAATAAGCAGAAAGACGGGATTCGGCCAGAATATAGCGGCACGAAGAAGCGAGGTCTTCGATTAATACGTAATCAATATCGGGACCAAGGACAAGAGCAAGGTTCGAAGGCAAAGTCCAGGGAGTGGTGGTCCAGGCAAGAAAATAAGTATTTTCCGGAATCCCCTGTTCTCCGTTTCCTGTTTCCTTCCCCCTTCCCCCTGTTACCTTGAACTTTACCGTAATCGCAGGATCGTGCACATTAATAAACCCGCCGAGGTTAAGTTCGTGGTTGGACAGAACGGTCGCACAGCGGGGGCAGTAGGGAAGAATGTAATGGCCTTCGTATAACAGGCCTTTTCCATGCAGCGATTTCATTACCCACCAGATGGTTTCCATGTAATCCGGTTCCATGGTTTTGTAATCGTTGTCAAAATCAACCCAGCGTCCCAGCCGGGTAATGGTACGCCGCCATTCTTGCACATAACGCAGCACCGCAGCGCGGCAGGTTTCGTTAAATTGCGCAATGCCGAATTTTTCAATGTCGGTTTTTGAATTAAGCCCCAGTTCCTTTTCAATAAGGTTTTCAACAGGCAGTCCGTGGCAGTCCCAGCCGAAGCGCCGTTCGGCTTTTTTGCCTTTCATGGCCTGGTAGCGGGGAATAATGTCTTTTATAGTATTGGGGACAAAATGCCCAAAGTGAGGAAGGCCGGTGGCAAAAGGGGGGCCGTCATAAAAAACAAATTCTTTGATTTCAGAATTTTCACCGGAATTTTCTTCTTTAGGGTTTTCTCCGGCATTTTCCCGTTGCACAATTGATTTTTTAAAAATATTGTTCTGTTCCCAAAATTCAAGGATTTCCTCTTCCATTTTTGGAAAATTAACCTTTGGGTCTACTTCTTTGTACACAAAATTCTCCTATTCCATAGCGTCATTGATCTTTTCTTCGCTTAAAATTTTTACTTTGCCTGTAAAACTGCTCACAACCATTTTAAATACAAGCACATTATCTAATTGTTCCTTGTTAAACATAAAGTTTTTTCCTGTTTGATGTTTCATTATATTACTTAATCCTTCATTTTTTTCCTTATTGGTTTTTAGAATTATTATTTCCCCAAATCCTATTATGCTTCTAAATTCATAGCTAAATTTGCAGGCATTTTCTCCTTCTATTAATTTTGTATCACAGTCAATTTCAAAACAGGATTTGCTGTTATTTTTTATTATTTCAATTTTTTTTCCATCTTTGGCGCTATGAAAAAATAAGTTTAAAATATTATTTTCATAGGAATAACCATAGTTCAGCGGAATAATATAGGGAATATCATTTTCAGATAAGCCAAGCCTGCAATGTTTGCACTTATCAATGATTTTAATTTTTTCGTCTATGCTTTGAATTTCCCGATCCTTCCGTCTCATATTTTATTTTCACAATAATGCACTATGTATGTCAAGCATTATTTTCCGCAAGCCGTAGAAAAATCGTGGAAAAACAGTTGACAAAACTGTAAGAATGCCTTATAAATTTATATAAGGAGTCAATCGTATGATGAAAATCAATTATACTCGAATTTTTGCTGTTATAGGCATTCTCTTATTTATTGGATGCTCAACACAAAAAAACACAACGGAAATCAGCGAAGATCTGTGGCATGATATAAATTCCATAGATCAATTTATTGGCAAGTGGGAAGGATATGTAAATGTGCAAATTCCCAAAAATGAAGAAAATTTCATGCCAGAATCTTCGATAGATGTGAGTATTTCTCTTGAATATACCGAAGGTTTGGAGGAGCTTATCTGCAACATGAAAATAGACATGGATAAGCTTTTAACCGACTGTATGGATATGGATTCCATTAAGGAAGCAGGTTTTACCAAGGACAGTTTATGGGGAGTAATTATTGAAGGATTTGAAGACATTGACGGTTTTTCCGTTGGCGGCAATTATTTTGCAAATTATGATTTATCTT
>WRNF01000224.1 GCA_009776715.1 Treponema sp.
GAAAGCCTCCCTTCGGTCGGCAAGTGCAAGGAAAATTATTGTACGTCGCCGCTAAAGCGGCTTGTACTACCGTCTAATCCGTGAAAATCCGTGGCTATTGCCATATATGTCTTAGCGAGAGGCCTAAATGAAGTTATAGACAAGGCTTTTGGAAGCCTTTAGGGGAAAAAATGCAAATTATTCAAATGCTTGCGGCGTTTTTTTTTGTTATACAATGTGTCGCACAGCCTTCGTTTGATGAAAATGAATGGCTGGATACTATTCAAAAAGCTGAAAGTTCTGCATTATATGAAGCTCATGTTGATTCTGGCGGGAAATTTTTTAACCCTTGGATTAAAACCNCGAAAATTCATTTTGGCGGTTCCTGGCAGTTGTACCAGCTTTTCACGCTTGGAAAAAAATATGACATCTTTCCNATAGAGGAATACTCTGCTGTAAACAATGACTATATCTATCTTTTAGACAACAGTTTTGACAGCATATCATTTTACGGGCATGCTACGTTAATTGTAAAACTGGACGGCGAGACCATTTTTACCGATCCGTTTTTTTCGGAATGGGCATTGGCTGCCAAAAAAAAAGTACAAATAGAATTTGATTTTTCCAATGTTCCTGACAAGCCAATTGTTCTTATAAGCCATAATCATTACGATCATTTAGATGAATATTCTGTAAAGGAACTAATAAAAAAAAATGCAGTATTCATTGTTCCTCTGGGATTAAAAGATTTTTTTTCCGGCCTGGGTGCAACGGAAGTTTTTGAACTTGACTGGTGGCAAAGTGTTGAGCTAAAAAACATGCGGTATACCTTTCTGCCGAGCCAGCATGTTTCCAGAAGAATAGGGTACGGAAGCATGGAAACCTTATGGGGCAGCTTCCTTATTGAAGGCTCAAAAACAATTTATTTTTCAGGCGATACCGGTTATTTTCACGGGTTTAAGGAATTTGGAAAGCTTTACAGCATCGATTACGCTTTATTGGGCGCCGGCGCTTATGAACCCCGCTGGTTTATGCACCTAACGCATCTTGGCGTAGACGATTTTTTCCGTGCCGCCAAAGATATTAACGCAAAAACCGCAATTCCCATACATTTTGGCATTATTCAAATGACCGATGAGCCAATCCTGTATCCTTTATACAAAATAAGGCAATTTTTAAACCAATACCCGGAATATGCTGAACGCATACATACCCTGCGTGCCGGTGAATACCTTGAAATAAGGTAAGGAACAATTATTTTAGGTTGAGGAATGCTATACTGGAATTATTATCACTCCTCTTTCATTCAGTTCCCGATTTAATCTTCATCTGATCAACTAACATCCGCATCACTGCATTTAAATCTATGGGTTTTGCAAGATGGCCGTTCATTCCAACTTGAAAGGTTTTTTCAATGTCTTCTTTGTATGCATTGGCAGTCATCGCAACAATTGAAACCGATTGAGCATCCGGGCGGTTCAACTCCCGAATGCGGCGGGTAGCTTCATACCCATCCATTACAGGCATTTGTAAATCCATAAAAATAAGATTATAATAATAAAACGGTTTTGAATCAAAAAGCCTGACTGCTTCTTCCCCATTTACTGCAATTTCTATTTCCACATTTGTTTCTGCAAGAAGTTCCATAATGATTATGCGGTTTATTTCTACATCTTCTACCAGCATTAAGCGTTTCCCGCTAAGGTCNGGTATTTCCTGNAAAGAATCCGCTGCCTCTAAACTTTTTCCGGTTTTGGGAAAGGCAAGGNTAAACTCAAAAGTTGATCCCTCGTTTTCTTTGCTTGTTACCGTTATTTCTCCGCCCATCATTTGAGTTAAATTTTGACTAATAGAAAGCCCAAGACCAGTTCCGCCGAAACGGTTAAAAATTGCAGGGTCTGCCTGGCTAAATGCTTTAAAAAGTTTCCCTAATTGTTCTTCTGTCATTCCAATGCCGTTGTCTTTAACCAGAAAGTGAACCTGCAAATTATTGTCATTTTCCTCAATAATATTAAGGGCAAAAATAATTTCTCCGTTTTCCGGTGTAAATTTAACTGCGTTTATTAAAAGGTTTATAAGTATTTGCTTTAACCTTAGTTGATCGCCCAGAACATTATAGTTTTGTATGTTGCCAAATCTGCTTTCCATGCGAATATTTTTTTCTGCGCAGCGATGCAGAATAAGCTCTGCCACTTCGTTCATGGCATTTCTTAGAAGGAAATCACTGTAAACCANTTCAAGTTTTCCCGATTCAATTTTTGACATATCAAGCACATTATTTAAAATTCCCANAAGGTGCTTGGAAGCGTTTTCTATATTTTCAATTGCCGTAAGTGTTTTTTCATCTTCAGCGGATTTACGGGCAATTAAGGCCATGCCGATTACTGCATTCAGAGGGGTGCGTATTTCATGGCTCATGTTCGCTAAAAAAGTGCTTTTGGCAAGAGANGCAGCTTCTGCCGCTTTCATTAATTCCTCTAGGCGGGCATTTTTTTCATATATTTCTGTAATCATTGAACGATAGATGCTTACATCGGACATTGCAAGAATATATCCTACCGGACGGTATTTTGCTTTAATTATTCTAATGGTAATAGTAAAAGTCTGTTCTCTGCCGTCATTCCGGTACCATCTTAGTTCCCCGCTTCGCTCTGGCATGCCGTCATCATACAATTTAAAGAGATTATCCGGACTCCAGTTAGCGCTATGTTCTTTTAGGTACACCATGAAATCTTCCAGGGAACTTTGGCCTGGAAAAATATGTAAATCATTAAATATGTCAGAAACAGAAGGGCTGCTGTCCTTAATTACGCCTTGTTTATTAAAAATTAATATTGCTTCTTTAAGCAGGGAATAGATGCTGGCCAGGCTTAATGTTTTAACATTTAAAAGCTGGTTTCTGTAAGACGAGAATGCAAATAACGTAAAAGTAATAAAAAAACCCAAAGGCGTAATATCATAAGGAATAAACCGAATTCCTAAGGTATACAAAAAATTCAGGGTATACGGAATAAGCATTCCTACACCGGTTATAATAAGCATGGGCTCTTTTTTAGCGTATTTAATTATTTGCTTAATTAATACTCCAAACGCCAAAAGAACCACAAAAAGATCTATTCCAGTATGAATATAAAACCCCCAACTTCGTGCAGGCGCTGGATACTGGTAATCAAGAAACATATAATGATGCAATGGATTGGTTAACATAGCCAAAACATCCAGAAACGGGAATAAACAGGTAATAAACAGGGCTAAGCGTGATTTTATAAAGCGGACATTGGCAAAGTTTAGAATAAACCAAAAAACGCTAAATGGAACAATGGCTACAAGAGAAATTCTTATGGAATAAATTATTGGAAAGAATTTTTCTGAGGAAATAATTGCAATTCCGTTCAATAAAGTCCACAGTGTTACAATAATTCCCATTATAAAAAAACTTTTTGACTGGCGGTTTCTTGAATCTCCGAACCAGAGGTGTCCCAGTATATAAAGAATAACTGCAGAAAAAAGGATAGATATTAAAAAAAGGATTATTTCTAGAAAATTTTCAATCATTTATTAAATAACCTTATAATAAAATCAATTAACACTGAGCCGGAAACAAAAGTAGCTATGGAACTGCCTATGCTTGATAAAAAGAATACCAGCAACACCCTGGTTATGCGGTTGCGGTACATTCCTTTCAGGCTGGCGGTATCTGAAGAAATATTTTCTGCATCAGAAACATTTGGCTTGCAGACGGCAGCCTGCACCAGCCCGGAAATCATTCCTACTCCGATAAAAGGGATAAGAGTGGTAATTGGAGCGCAAAGGAAGGAAACAATAATTGATAACGGATGCCCCAGTGCAATTATGCTTCCCAATGCAGCCAGGCCTCCGTTCCAAAAAATGTATTGCAGTATCTTGTTTTTAAATTCATCAAAATCGGCATTAAAAAACGCAACGGCAATAAGCGAAATGATAGCTGCGGGAATAAGCCATTTAACCGATCTGGAAATAANGCTCCGTTTGGGAGTTAAATTAAGTTTTTCTGTATCCGAAAGCGGCTCCCCGGCAGCAAATTTTTCCAGGTGGGAAGTAATTCCCCGTAAATGGCCGGCGCCTACCACTGCAAGCGTACAGGAATTATCCCCTGCCGCCTCCCATATTTTTGCTGCAAGGTAACTGTCTCTTTCGTCAATAAGCGTTTCTTTAACAGAGGGAAGATAATTGGCCAGTTCTGCCATCATATTTTCAAGCTCGTTGCTTTTTTTTAAATTTTCAATTTCTTCGGTATTAAGTTTTTCGCTGACAAAAGCGCTGGAGATTAAAGCTGCCAGCAGTTTGCATTTACTCCAAAAGCTGCATTTTGTCCANGCCCGCCTAAGTGTTATCTGCACTTCACGGTCGCAAAGGCTGAAAGGAATATGCATTTCTTCGGCTATTTTTATAGCAGCT
>WRNF01000225.1 GCA_009776715.1 Treponema sp.
AAATCCTTATATAGCAAGGACTTACGGATGCTGCTTTTAGAGAAAATAACGCGAATTATACTTTTCGGAGGGGACTCATTCTTAAAATCCGTGTAAATCCTCTTAATCCGTGAAAATCCGTGGCTATTGAATATATGCCTTAGCGAGAGGCCAAATGCAGTTAGAGGTAAGCCGATTGTTAATTGCTATTTACTTATTCACGGATTAATTTTACAGCCTTGAAAAAATCGGTGCGGGAACGGCCGTATTTGCGGGAATCGAACATTTCTAGCCCGGCTATGGGAACTTTCTGGAAATCCTGCTGGGGACGGTGCAGCATAATTATGCTTGCATCTGAAACAAGGGCCGATGATGCAATTGCAGACATTAATTCCCATTTATGCCGGTACATAAAAGGCGGATCAAGAAAGATACAATCAAAGGGAGTTTTTGCCCTTTGCACATACAATTCCGCGCTTATAAACCGGCATTGAATTCGCACAGGAGAGATGGAAACATTTTCCAATATCGTTTTACGTTTTACCGGATCTTTTTCTACCGCTTCAATGTACACAGCGCCGCGCGATGCAGCTTCCAGCGCGATTATTCCCGAACCGGAAAAAATGTCAAGGAAGGAACGCCCCGATAAATCGCCTAAGCATGCAAAAACAGATTCCCGCATTTGATCCATGCTTGGCCGAATGTCACCGGGCGGCACTTGAATGCGCCTTCCGCACAGCATTCCGCCGGTTATTCTAAGAGCGGCGCCCCTTGCTGCCATAGGCCCTTAGGCGCCTCCCAGCAAACCGCTCATNTCNGCGGAACTGGTTACCGGTTCAACCTGAATNGCCTGGGAAGAGATGCCTGTTTCTTCAAGCGTTTTTCTTCTATTGCTGCTGGAGATGCGCAAGGAATTAATTTTATCCTGTATTTTAGGAAAGGCCCGAACAGAAAAAGGGCATGTGTCCAGAGAAAATTCTGTTAACAATTGATTAAACTGCCATTCCGCATCCAATACATTGTCATATTCGTCATTGCTGCTGGCGATGTTGTCCATTAGTTTCTGCGCTGTATATGAAAGGATACGGTCAATAAACTCAATATCATCCATGCTTCTGTCTAAAAACAACTCCGGATCGGGATTTAATTTAAGGGTATCATTAATCATTCTAATCCGCATATTGAGAATAAAAATAGTATCGCTAAAAATATTATTATTCATATCAATGTTATCGGCATTTTCATGCTGATGTATTACAGTGAGATTGGATTCCTGCAATAACCTTTGCAAATAATTCCTCGCAGCGCAGCTTCTGTTCCAGTGCTGCAGCGGCAAAAGAGTCATTGCCCAGCACCAGTTCCATTTCGGCGGCGTTTCTAAAAGTAGCGTTTCTGAAAGGGTTATTCCGGTCTTTTTCTTTAGTTTCGCAAATCTTGCTGTAAATTTCGCGGCAGGCATCAATTCCGGCGTTCAGCTCTTTTATAAGAGCGGCGCAGTCCGGCCTGAAGCCCAGCAGCATTTTCAGCACAGCATAAGCGTGTCGGGCCTTTTCCAAAGGATATACATTGTGCCATTCTGCATAAACCTGATGAATTTCATTCCAATTGTTGAATTTCCCTTCTGCAATATCTTTGCGCAGCCTGTCTACCCGGTATTCCGGAACAACCTGCCCGCCAAAATTAACCCAGCCGCCGGGAATTTCCTTGTCCAGCAGCGTGCATAGGCTGTTAAAATCCAAATCCGGCGTGCTCAAATCCGAAATACTATCGAAAAAAACTGCGATTGTTTTTACCGCATACCAATGCAGCATTTGCCGGTAAGCGGCAAGCGAGCGCAAAGGCTTGATTATAACCTGCTCCCGTTTGCTGTTCTCCAGGCCGGTGCAGGGAAGAAAATTAATTTCTTCACCGGAGGTATCCGCCTTTGCCAGCCAATTTTCCAGCAAGGAAATTGCCTTTATTATTTCATCGGCTGTGTCGGGAGCAAGGTAACCNGTTTCAATTATCTGCACTTTAATTTTCCGCTGATCGCGAAAAACAACTTTCCATGACATTTTTTCAAGGGCATACAGGTTGTGTATCCAATAATAAGCGGGCATTAGTTCCAGCCTGTTTTTTTGCACATTATTGTTCAAAAGCGAAAAAGGCAGAGGTATATTCAGTTCAGACGGATAATCGCCTTTGGCAATGAGCACAAAAGAAGCGAAACAGGATGAATGTTTTACCGTTACCGCAAGACCGGGCCAGAATCCCCTTCCCGCCCGGATCTCGCCGTCATTGGTTCTTGAGTTGTGGTTGCTGCCAATGGATGCCGCTGCTGCCACATTGGACATGCCCTGAACAAGACCGGCGATAAGGAAGGAATTGTTATGATGCTGTTCATGCATGGGGAAAATAAGATTATTAAGAATCTCGCAGCATGAAACTGTTGAATTATCGCCTAACACAGAATGGATTAACCGTGCGCCGTATTTAAGGCTGCAGTTACGCCCCATTACGAAACGCACTGCTTTTGCGCCGTAAAAAACACGGCAGCCGTAACCGACAATGCCGTTAACCAATTCAACCCCCTCGCCAATCTGCGCAGGCTCATTTTCGGATGAATGTATGGTTACATTTTTTAGCTTATTTGCCCCTTTTATGTAACAATGGCTGCCCGTCCGAATATCTTTTATTATTGCGCAGCTTTTAATAACCGAATTGCTGCCAATAACGCCGTATTTTCCCCTGAATCCTCCGTAACAGCGCTGGGTAATATTTTTTAACATATTTGTCATGGCAGTATCATCACGGTATGCAGCCCAGAGAAAAGCATCCGATGTTATCATGTCTTCAAACGGAAGCACCGGCCGTCCGCCTGCTTCGTTCATCACATCAATCCACACCCGCACATCCTCATCCTCTCCGTCCATAACCGCGCCGTTGCCGAATTTGGAATGGTTGGTTGTCTGTATTTCATCTATGCGGGAAAGTATGCATCTGTCGCTAATTATATAGTGTGAAATATAGGCGCAATCCTGAATGGAAACATCGTCGCCAATATCACAGGAAATGACAGTGCTGTTTCGAATGCCCGCCGGCACGCAAAAATCATGGAAGCGCAATAATGAATGTGTTAAGGTTCCCAGCCGAACCAGGCCGTAAAAATTTGAACCGCGGATCAAGGAAGGGTCAAAAGGATCGGTAACAAAAAAATTATCCCAGTTGGAACAAAAATTTCCGTTTTGTTTTAACAGGCTAATTTCATCCGGGAGCAGTTTGCGCCATGCCCCTGCTTCCCTGCCTTTGCGTACCTCCCTCTGCTGCTCGTTACGCTGCCAAAATTCGTCCTTTCCCGGCGGCAGCAGTTCCGGGGGAATAAACCCATAACCGTAAGTTTCAGCGTTCGGATGCATAATTTACCTAATCTCCGTATTTATATCTATTCATTTGTGGTCGAGCTACCCCCATTAAACTATTTCCCGCACATAGTTACCCGTATTTTTCAAAAACTTTTCTAAAAGCAGATTCCGGCTTCTTTAATTCCCTTGATCCGCGGGTAATTTTGCATAATGAGATTCCTAAATCCCTGGAAATATTTCTTTGGGAAACATTGTTTTTAAGCGCTTTTACCAGCGCCCAGCGGGCCGCAATGTCCGCAATTTCCGCAGGCGTTAACAGGCAATGCAAAAAATCGCCTATTAAACGGCTGTCCTCAGTCTCTGTAAGAAAATGTATCAACTCGGCAAGGTTTTTTTCAACTCGCGGATCGGAAATTTCCATGTTTTATTGTAGCACAATGCAAGCAAAAAAGCAAAGAGCAATTAGCAATGAGCAATTAGCAATTAGCAATGAGCAAAGGGCAATGAATAAAGAACAATGAACAGGGATAGTACATTGACAAAAACAATAAAAAGCAGTATTTTGGCAGCATGATTACCAAGACTAAAAAATCCGTTTCTCTGTCCAATGCTTTTTTTTTAGAAATGGCTGTATATGAAAAATAAAAAAATTATCTTTCGCTGTTCTTCCTGCGGGCATGAGGAACCAAAATGGCTGGGACGCTGTCCTGAATGCGGGGAGTGGAACACATTAATCGAAACCGCCCTGAATACAGCATTCAAAGGAACGGGCAGAAGCAGGGAATTCAAAGCGCTTCCGCAGTCATGGCCGCTTTCCGCCGTAAAAGTTAATGAAGCTAACAAAATTTCTTCCGGCATTGCGGAATTGGACAGGGTACTTGGCGGCGGAATAATGAAACGCAGCGCAATTCTTGTCGGCGGCGAGCCGGGAATTGGAAAATCTACATTGCTGCTGCAGGCCGCAGCCAGCGTCCAGGCAGGCGGGCGGGTGCTGTATATATCAGGGGAAGAGTCCGCGGGGCAGATAAAGTTGCGGGCGGACAGGCTTGGGCTTGCGGATGACGATGAGGGAAAGAAAAAACTTGAACGCA
>WRNF01000226.1 GCA_009776715.1 Treponema sp.
AAAGATCGTTAATTCCTTATTATCTAAGGAATTAACTAAACATTAATTATATAATGTGTATATTACAGGACACTAAGACTGAAACCAAGAATAATCATCGGATTTATACAGAATTTAAAAATAAAATAAAAAATCCGTGTGAATCCGTTTAATCCGTGAAAATCCGTGGCTATTATTTATATGCCTTAGTGAGCCGTCAATTCAAGTTATAGGCAAGATGTTGAAATAAAATCTGGAAGCAACAGGTTCGTGGGGAATTTTAAAATGGGGAATTGCTGAATTCCAGAAAATGCCTATTTAAACTGATATTAAAATACAGTATGATTATTGCATGAAAGTATGGATTAAACTGTTAATTGGAACTGCTTTAGGGGTTTGTTTGGGTATTCTGCTGCCCGAAAACCAAAATATTAATGATGCGCTCGACTGGCTGGAACAACTGGTTATTAGGATAGGCCGTTATGCGGTTATTCCCGTTCTGGTTTTTTCGCTTACCATTGCGGTTTACGAGCTAAAGCAGGATAAAAAATTTTGGTCTTTGATCATTAAAAACTTTTTTTTAATGATTGGATTATCAATAGTAATAATTACCGCTGGAGTTCTTCTTGCTTTTCTTTTTACCAGAACAAGAATTGAAAATATCACAATAACTGAAGCGGAAAAACTGTTAAACGTGGAAGGGTACATTACCGATATTTTTCCTGCCAATATGTTTCAAGCGTTAGTGGGAGACGGAGTGTATTTGCTCCCTGTTTTTATGCTGTCTATTTTTTTTGCAATAGGGCTTTCTTATGATAAAAATTTTTGCAAACCTGTTATTGCATTGGTGGATTCACTTTCCCGCATATTCTATCATATTGCTTCATTTTTTATTGAACTGTTCGGGTTTTTGGTAATAGTTTTAGCTTGTTTTTGGACAATGCGTTTTCGTGAAATTTTACAAGCGGGAATTTTTTCAAACTTAATGATAGTACTAAGTATTATTACCGGTATTCTTATCTTGGGGCTTCTTCCGCTGCTGCTGCTTTTTATAAAACCGAAAATAAATCCCTGGATGGTTTTATTCGCTTCAATAGGACCGGCATTTGCCGCATTTTTTTCCGGCGATATAAATTTTTCGCTGCCCTTGTTAATGCGTCATGCCAAAGAAAATTTAGGTTCAAGAAGAAGGGGAAATACTGTATCATTGACATTATTCTGCATTTTTTGCCGTGCAGGCAGCGCCATGGTATCGGCTGTTTCATTAATTGTTATTTTAAAATCATACTCAAGCCTTGGAATTACCACAACAGATGTTATTTCGATATGTGCAAGCGCCTTACTTGTTTCTTTTATGCTTGCCCGCCATCCGGGAGACGGCGCATACACTGCCCTGACTGTGCTTTGCCTTAATTACGAAGATCCTATTATTAGAGCCAGTTATCTTCACCTAAAACCAATGCTGTTTTTCCTGATTGCCATAGGCGCTCTTCTGGATGTTATGCTTGCGGCTTTTGCCAATTATGCCCTGTCGCATACCAGCGGCTTGATGGATGAAAAAAAGCCTGCACATTTTATTTAGGAGAACATTATGGAAATTACCGAAGAATTTATAACATCACTTGAGATTGACGAACATAAACTGGCAAAAACCATTGCCAAAAATATTAATATTGCCGAACAGCAGGTTTCGGCGGTTATTGGCCTGTTTGCCGAACAATGCACGGTCCCTTTTATTGCCCGTTACCGAAAAGAAAGAACCGGCGAACTTGATGAAGTACAGGTTCGTGAAATTGAGCGCAATTACTCAAGCGGAAAAAACATAGAAAGCCGCCGGATTGAAATTATAAAAAACATTTTCAAACAGGGAAAATTATCAGAATCATTATACAATATTATCGTCAATGCGGGAACTTTAAGCGAGCTGGAAGACATATACCTTCCCTTTAAGCAAAAGAAAAAAACACGCGGAATGATTGCCCGCGAAAAGGGGCTGGAACCGCTTGCCAAAGCAATGCTTGAGCTGGAAACCAAACCGCTGCTTCTAAAAGCCGCCGAATTTATCAATAAAACCGAAACAGAAAATCCCGAACTTGCCGTTAATTCAGTTGATGAGGCTTTGCAGGGAGCGATGGACATAATTGCAGAAGACACTGCAATGGAAACAGAAAACCGTGCCGCAATAAAAGCCTTTTACCTTAAAGACGGGAAAATTATTGTAAAAGGTTCAGGCAAGGAAGGGAAAGGCGATGATGAGGCAAAAAAAACCAGCGTGTACCAAATGTACTGGGATTATTCGGAGGCACTGTCCAAAATCAAGGCACACCGGATTCTTGCCATTAACCGCGGCGAGAGGGAAGGCGCTTTGGATGTTACCATCGACCTTGATGTAAATACGGCAGCGCAGCTTTTGCAGCAAAAATCTATTTTACATAACGATTATCACAAAACGGCAATTGAGGATGGCCTTAAACGGCTGCTGACCCCCGCTCTGATTCGGGAAATTCGCAGGGATCAAAGCGATGCGGCGGACGATCACGGTATTGGCATTTTCAGCGAAAATTTGAAGAATTTGCTCTTGCAGCAGCCGATTAAGGGAACAAGGGTGCTGGGCATAGACCCAGGGATCCGCACCGGGACAAAATGCGCATTTCTGGACGATACGGGGAAATATCTTGGCAATATTGTTATCTATAATCACAAACCCGAAGAGGCAAAAAAACTGCTTCTTGAAGGAATCCGCCGCTACGACATTCAGCTTGCCGCAATTGGGAACGGAACCGGCAGCCGTGATGTGCAGCAAATTATCAGCTCAATGATAGCAGATAACGGCCTGGAACTGCTCTACACTGTGGTGGATGAGGACGGCGCATCGGTGTATTCCGCCAGCGACATTGCCCGCGAGGAATTTCCTGACCTTGATCTAACGATACGCGGGGCCATATCCATAGGCAGGCGCCTTCAGGACCCAATTGCAGAATTAGTAAAAATCGATCCCAAGTCTATCGGCGTGGGCCTGTATCAGCATGACGTAAACCAGAAAAAACTTTCCGAAACGCTCGACGGGGTGGTGTCCTCGGTGGTAAACAAGGTCGGAGTAAACCTTAACACCGCAAGCGCATCTCTTTTGAAGTATGTGTCGGGCATTAACGGTTCTTTGGCAAGAAAAATTGTCGTTTACCGCGATGAAAAAGGCCGCATTGGCAGCCGTGCTGAACTTACCGGCGTTCCTGGAATGGGACCGAAAAGTTTTGAACAATGCGCCGGGTTTTTAAAAATCCCCGAAAGCGCCGACCCTTTGGACAATACATGGGTACACCCGGAAAATTATGCTGTTGCCAGAGAAATTCATGATGCGCTTTCCAAAACGGCAACAGGCACTCTTGCTTCCAGCGTGATAAAGGCATTATGCGGCAAACACGGGGTGGGGGAAAGCACAGTCCATGACATAACACAAGAGCTGAAAAAACCAAACTGCGATCCCCGCGACGGCTATCCAAAACCTGTTATGCAAAAAAGCATTATAACATTTGAAGACCTGCATGAAGGGATGACGGTCAGCGGCAAAATTAAAAATGTTGTCGATTTTGGCGCCTTTGTCGATCTGGGCATAAAAGAAACCGCTCTGGTGCATATTTCCGAATTAAGCGATAGTTTTGTAAAAAATCCGCTGGAAATGATAAAAGCAGGAGACATTATGGAATTCAGGATCATCAGCCTTGATAATGAGCGGAGGCGGATTAGCCTGTCCAGAAAAAGCGGGCAAAAACCCGAAAAAGGAAAAGAAGAAAAAAGTGAAGTAAAAAAAGCACCGGCAGAGAAACCAAAACAGGCAGAAAAACCAACGATCCATGCTGCAAAGAAAGTATTAAAAACAACGCCCAATAATTTTGCCCCAAGGCATGATAAGCGGAATTCAGTAAAAGCTACGGACGACGGAACCATGTACAATCCTTTTGCTCAAGCTTTTAAAAACAAAAATGGATGATGCTCTAAGCCAGGGACTTGTTTTGCTTTGTCAAAACGATCCTGATATTAAAAAAATTGTTTCCCCCAGTTGCAAAATTATTCTCCCGCTGCTTGAACAATATCTTGCAGAAATAGAACGGTTCAACCCAAGCTTAAGCCTTGTGGGAACCAATGACCGGCATTGCCTTATCGTCAGGCACATACTGGATTCGCTTGCCCCGCTGGGAATAATTTTCCGCGCTATGAACGGCAGCCATGCTTCAATTGCCGATGTCGGATCCGGCGCCGGCCTTCCCGGCATCCCTCTGGCAATAACGCTGCCCGATGTAAAATTTACCCTTATCGAGCGGAAGAACAGGCGGGCAGGCTTTTTGCGGAATGTATGTAACATCTTAGGGCTTTCCAATGTTTCGGTGGAAG
>WRNF01000227.1 GCA_009776715.1 Treponema sp.
AAAAATTCCGCTTATATACCTTATTTTATGGAAAATAAAGTTTGGGCTGGATATAATGATGTTGTATGGTTTTTAAATCCAAAAAGAGAAATTGTAAAAGCNTCAGGATATTGGTT
Organism: Treponema sp.; assembly: GCA_009776715.1. Next base: position 117 of record WRNF01000227.1, read on the forward strand.
TACNAATTTTAAAATNAAAAACAGGCCAAAATATAAAAATATAAAAATTATGCCGTTAAAAGAAATACCGGAAAAATATAAAAAAATAGACGATTCTAAAGTGTTAGTTGTAGATAATAATTATATACCAAATGATTACAAAAAACCTTTTGCTGTCGGTGTTTATCCTATAGTAAGCGGTTTATTGGAAAAAGGGTATAAATATACTCAAGATAAAGAATATGTTCCATATATAAACGGCAAAAGGTGCTTTGGAAGAGTTTTGGTGCAAAAAGTATAATATACACCAATAAACTTCAGTTTCAGAACAACTTCCGCTGCAAAACAGCATTTTTTAGGTAAAAACTCTGCTTTAGTCCGAAAAACGCAAATCTTGTGAGACATAAATACTACATAAGTATCTATCCTATATATTAGAGTTACTCCGTGATTAAAATTACAAACAATCATGTAATCACAATACTGTCGTGTCCTGTGTTTAGAACATGTCCAGGGCATGCCTAAGCTGTGTATCCCAGCCATAAAAATATTCAGTTATGGGATTGTATATGGTGTGTTCCTTGTTGGGGCTAATTCCAATTCCTTCTACCTGTTTACCGTCTACGCCGGAAACTTTTTGAATTGACAATGAATAAATCCATCCGTTTCTTAATTGACGATCCAATCTTGTAGACAAGGCTCCACGGGTTTTTTCCCCTGTCTGGGTTACGTTATTTTGCGTCAATAAAGCCATAGTAAACCATTCTGCCGCTGAAACTGTATCGTTGTTTGTTAATAATACAATTGGTTTGGTATACCTTATGTCGGCAGGTTTTATTGCGTAAGCAAAAGGAGAAGAAAAATCATTTGCTGCCGGGCCGTTTTTGGTACGAACCTTTAAATAATCTCTTTGCACAGAAACAAAGTGGCCCGCAATATATTCCATATTAATTGAAAAACCGCCATCATTATTGCGTATATCCAATATTAGAAAATCCGTAGTCTTTTGAAGTTCTTTTACAATTTTTTCTATTTCCTTTGCCCAATCCTGGATTATATTAATCCCTATCCCTGAATTGTCAATAAAATTTTTAATATATAAATATCCGGCATGCGGTTTTGATTTAAACGTGCCGTATAAAAACATTTTATTGCCTGCCAGTTTTCCTCCGTTTTTCAGCTCTTCCTGTATACCTTCAAGAATAAATTCTTTTCCTCCATAAGGGCCAGAAATATAATAAGTTGAATGATTGAAAGGTGCGCTAAGGGAAACATGGGAATCATTCATAGTATTTATCATTTTTGCACATACGCCAAAAAAGTCAAAGTTATTCATATCAGGCGTTATTTGCGCGGAATATTCTTCCCTGACATCTTTCCATGTTTTTCCTTCCAGCCTTTCATTAAAAAGCGCATAAGACCTGTCAAAATCAAGCCACAGTTGATTAAATATTTTCATCTGGCTATTTTTTGGTTCAGGCCCCAAAAACACATGGCAGCTTAACAGCAGCAAAGTCAGTAAAAAAAATATTAATCTAATCAGGCTCTTGCAAAACGCTGTTTTTTCCATGTTTTCTCCTAAAATTAAAAGTAATGCCTATATTTAACTGAAACATCGCATCTTTCCTTGGCCTATACTTTGGAAGGTTAATATGCGACAGTTCAAAACCAAGCCCGCCATTTAACAAAATTAATGCATTAATTCTATAATAATATTTCAAATCGCCAAAAAATGCCCAATAATTATGAAAGCTGCTTATTTTACCAAGAGAAAGCATTTTAAAAAATGATTTTTCAACAAGATATCTTTCCCAAATCTCATCCATCCCGGAATAGGGGGGCCGGATTATATACCCCAAAAGCGGGTATCCCAAAGAAACAACCAATGAATTTTTTTTATTGATAATCCATTTTTGAGAGANATACAGATCCAGNGAAAACAAAATTAAAGCTGCCAGNGGAGAGTATATATCGCTGTCATTTATGAATGCATATTGAACCAGAGTACGGTAAGTTCCGCCAATATATCCCGGAAAAGCCTGTCCGCCCCATAGATTATAATCTAGCGTATAACTTAAACAAAACCTGCCGGAACTGGAATTTTTATGGTTGTATCCCATATACGGAGCTTGCATTCTTGGTTTGCCTATAAAAAAATTAAAATTTAATAAATGATTCAATTTTCTTTTTTCAAAACTTGCATCCAACATGTAGGTAAATGTATTTAAATATCTGTTACTGAGCGATTCCACTTCGTCTCTGTATCCGGTGAACGAATAAGCCAGGCTTGCCCCTAACATTGTGGGCCTTTCTGTTTCTGCACGCTCTGCACTTTGTGCTGCCAAATATTCAACATTCAGCAGTATTAAGATAACAAATAACAAAAAGCCGGCTCTTTGCATTTTTTAATGTTTGCTCCAAATCGCGTTATTTCCTGGATTAGCAGTTGTGTAAATTCCCGGCCCGCCGCCTGCCTCAAAATATTTACTGTGAAGATCTCCCGGAAATGAATCAGCATCGGCAAAATTTAATATATCTACTATGCTTTCAAAATTTACTGTTGTAAGGCTTGTGCAATCAGCAAAGGCTAAAGATCCAATTCTGCTTACACTGTCTGGAATGGTCACAGAGGCAAGGTTTCTGCATCCAGCAAAAGCTTCGTCTCCAATGGCGGTTATACTGTCCGGAATAATTATACCGGTAAGACGGCTGTTTTTAAAGGTTCTTGCCTGAATACGCGTAACGCTTTTCGGAATGTCTACGCTGGAAAGGCCGCTGTCCTGAAAAGCTGCTCCCCCAATGCTTTCCACGCTGTTTGGGATTGTTATACCGGCAAGCCCGGTACAACCGGTAAAACAAAAATCGCCAATGCTGGTTACCATATTTGGTATATTTACACTGGTAATCCAGATGCATTGCGCAAAAGCATAATTTCCAATTTTGGTAACACTGTCTGGAATATCTATGCTGCTTAAGCTGGTATTCTGAAAAGCGTTATTTCCAATACTGGTTACGCTGTCCGGAATGGCCGCTTTGTAAAGTTTTAAACAGTCGGTAAAAGTATAATTATCAATCAGGGTTACACCGTCCGGAATCACTGCTTCCGTAATTCCGGTATTGCTGAAAGCCCTGCTGCCAATGCTGGCAACATTTACCGGAATTTCTATGCTGCCAAGGTTTATGCATTTATAGAACGCTAAATTTCCGATACTTGTTACTCCATTCGGAATTGTTATTGATGCAAGGCCGGATTCGCTAAAAATACCTTCGCTAAAAACAGTTACTCCGTCTGGAATAGTTATATCTGTAAGGCTTGTGCATTTGGAGAAAGCATAATTTCCGATACTGCTAAGGCCGTCCGGAATATGTATATCAACAAGATCCTCACATTGATAAAATGCATAATTCCCAATGCTGGCTGCATTATCCGGAATAGTTACTGAAACAAGAGCAGTATTACGGAAGGTGCCGTCTGCGATGCCTGTCATTGTATCCGGAATGATAAAATTGGTAAGTTCGCTGCAATAGGCAAAAGCATAGTCTCCAACATATGCCAGAAGCGGGAATTCCATTTTTTTCAGACTGGCGGCCCATTGAAATGAATAATTTCCCAGAGTTTCAATGTTGACGCCTTTTATCTCCCTAAGATTTGTAAAATTCCTGAATACCGGGTAATTTGAGGTTCCGTCAGCAGTGCTTGTACAGGTATTAGGCAGAATTAGTTTTACTATGTAGTATTTTCCGGTACTGAATATACCTGGGTGGAATGCCGCCTCTGCCGTGCAATCAGAAAGATTTAATTCAATAAACTTGTCTACATAGCTTATAGTTTCCAAGAAATATTCCCAATCCTTGCTTCCAATATCTATTTTCATCGATAATTTTGTCGGTTTATCGGGCGTGCCTCCGGTATTGTTATTTTCATATTCGGCAATAAGATACTCGGCTACATTTGTAAACATATCAGGCTTAACGCTGCTTTTTAAAGGATCCTTGCAGCTTGATATAAAAATGGAAATGGAAATTAATACAATGATAAAACATAAATTACGGTTCATTAGCAATATAATACCATATGGTTTTGAGCATGGCAAGGAGTTTGCCGGGTTTGCCTATAACTTCATTTGGCCTCTCGCTAAGGCATATAATCAATAGCCACGGATTTTCACGGATTTTACGGATTTCCACGGTAGTACAAGCCGCTTTAGCGGCGACGTACAATAATTTTCCTTGCACTTGCCGACCGAAGGGAGGCTTTTAAGAATTAAAATTT
>WRNF01000228.1 GCA_009776715.1 Treponema sp.
TCAAATTTACGCCAATATCAACTAACATGGTTGCTCCTACTACATGGGAACAATTAAAATAAAATTAACATTACCCTGTAGAAAAAAAAGATATTTAACCCAATNCCNGCCAATAATAACAGCCATGCTATAAATTCCAANNTATAGGCTTTTTTTATAAACCGTTTTGATAAAAGATCCGGCCTGCCTGGCAGAATCCCATATACTGCAAAAGCATCTTTAGGCTGTACTGGATGTTCTTTGCCTGGTATTAATGAACCAAATATATGCCATTGTATGCCCTTTTTGTTTTTTTTATTAATTGGGAGTAAAAGGGAATAATTATCTTCCTTCTCATGTACCGGCAGATCGTTCTTACATACAAACCCATACTCTTCACCATTGGCAAGAAAGACGCTTTGTTTAAGCGGAGCTTTATCCTTTGATGATGCAGCAGCCTGGGCAAGATAACACAGGGGCTGCCTTACAAGATCACAGTAAGCACGCAGTTTTCTGGCTTGCCAGGCAAAGCGGCGGTAAACAACAGAGAATAATAATCCCGGAGGCAGAATGGGGTATAAAGGAATAAATAGCGCTATTATGGAAACAATTCTTGTTAGATTAAATTTATTGTCTGGATTAGGGCTGGAAAGGAAAAGGACAGCGATCAGCAGTTGTCCCAAGGCTCCAATTACCAGGGAATATGGCGTAAGGGCATTCCAGTATTCATTACGCGGCCTGCAAACATACATTGCATATGATGCCAAGGCCTGATCCGAGCCATCGTAAAATAATATTACAAGAGGGTTTTCCTTTGTCGATGCAAAAACCCATTGGCCATCCTTATATAAAAGATCGCCGCCGACATATACTTTTGCGTTTTCTGTCAGTGTAGAAACTTTTTCCCATCGGATTTTTTCCGGAACACGGCCTGAAGGCTCAATGAACGAGGATGTTTTTTTCCATTCTTTCATCTGAATGAGGTATGTTTCGGTATTTTTAAGCAAAACCGGAATAGTAAGATCATCGCTGCGTATCCACAAGGTTTCTCCGTCTGTCACTGATTCAAAATATCCAAATAACCTGAACATCTTTTTTTCATTCTTTGATGACATGTCTTTTCCTAGCTCTTGGTATAAGCCGTAGTTTAAAACAGGACAAAGACGCAGTTTGTTAAAACGTTCCCTGAATTTGTGCCATTTGTAGCGTGTTAAAACCGCTCCCATCATTGGCATAAGTCCATACAAAAGAATAACCATGCTTGCGATGACTAGAAAAATATAAATTCTCAGTTTATCATTCCTCCATGCAAAAGAAAAAAATATACCATATTGCCGTTGGGTACCTCCAAACTAACTGCTGGATAGTACCTCTTCACACGGAACTGGAAAACAAAGCGCCTGCCGGCTATTGTTCGTGTGCTGTAATTGATCCTGGAGACCAACCCAATCATATTATTGCCCTGCTTGAGCAACACAAACTGTTTCCAGTATATATTATACTAACACACGGGCATTTTGACCATATCGGGGCAATGCCAAATCTTGTTGAAGAATATGAAAAACGGCATGGTTTCAAACCGTTAATTGCTATGCATTCCGCAGATGCAAAGCAATTTAATTTAAGTCCTCAAAAAATTCTGGCGGAAGAAGACAATATTGATGCCTTTTCTGTATTGCACTTGCCCGGACACAGTCCGGGGGGCATTGGCCTTTTGGATAAAGAAAACGGTGTTTTATTCAGCGGCGACACTTTATTCTACAACGATTATGGCCGAACCGATTTACCGGGAGGCAGCGAAGATCAGCTTTTCTTAAGCTTAAATCGTCTTTTTATGCTTGATGAAAATATAGAGGTATATCCAGGGCATGGGCCAGTCACAACAATCGGGCGAGAAAAGTTATACTTTTCAAAAATTATTAGTTCTTAATTCCAAATTTTATATTTTACCCCTTGCTTGCTTTTTTTTTAAGATATATAGTACAGTATGGGGAAAGATGAAACTGCATCGGAAATAGTCGGAAAAAAAATATTTTTCCTGTATCCTACGGTTGTTGTTCAGAACAGAATTGTATCTGAGCTGGTTCAACAAGAATACGAAGTTTATATTGTCAAAGACAAAGATTCTCTTAGACGAGTGCTTAGAAAGTATCCTGGTTCGCTTTTATTCATTGATATTAATGAGCAAATGGCAGAAAATGAATGGGAAACATGGATAAATAACCTAATGAAAGCATCGGATACCAAGAGTATTCTTGTCGGCATTGTCACTGCCAATGACAATGAGCCGATAAAACAAAAATATCTGTCATCGGCTAACATTCGCTGCGGATATACTGTTTTAAAGTATGAACTGGATAAAGCCATAGTGCAGATTATTGATATTCTGCAATCAACTGAAGCAAAAGGCCGCCGTAAATATATCCGTGCAAGTACCGGTAAAGAATCTAATGCGACATTAAATCTGCCTTTAAACGGAATGTTTGTCAAAGGTAAAATAAAAGACATTAGTGTTGTTGGCATGTCTTGTACGCTTGAAGGCGATCCGGATATTGCTAAAAACGCTTTGTTCAAAGACATTCAAATTAGGCTTCAAAGCAGCCTGCTTAAAGCAGAAGGCCTTGTTTTTGGTTCCCGCATGGAAGGCAAAGAAACAGTTTATGTGATTCTGTTTACCCAGCGAATTGATCCTAATGTCCGAACCAAAATCCGCGTTTACATTCAGCAGAATTTGCAAGCGAAAATGGACAGCGAATTAAAATAGAGATTCTTCTTAATTATTTTATTATTATCTGATTGGTTAATTCAGGGGAAGAATACCACAAGGTTACTGGTTCATCTCTGCGGGCATTTACTTTGAGGTATACATAACCGCCGGGCAGATCCCAGGAACATTCATAAGGTCTTAACTCTCGAATTATTCCGTCAAAAAGACGAGTTGGGCCAAATTTGTTTCTAAGTTCCTGCCGTACTTCACTGTAACAGCGAATGAGTTCATCCATATCGTAAGTAAGGAAATAATATGTCCCGCCTTGCAGCCCCGATTTTGAAAAATAAGCAAGCATATATGTCTCATACCCTTGAATCATCACACTTTCCCAAATACAGGAAGTAAGCCCATTAATGTTTTCCACAGAGACTGGTTTTCCCATTTTTTTTATAAAATCATCCAAAGATGTTCCCCAGGAAAAATTATGAAAAGAAACATTTTCTTCGTATTTTTCCTGTGTATCCTTGTCTGCCGCTGAAAGAATTGCAAGCGGTAAAATAAAAATCAATAGCAGTTTTTTAATAACAAACCTCTTAATATTATCGGCAATTTATTATTAGGCAGAGCTGTTTCAATTACTCCGTAAACGAATTGGCTGGCTAATTTTATGGCAAACAAAGCATTTCCTGTCTTAAACTTAAGGCTTCTTTACCTGTCCGCTTGAGTCAGAAAAATCATGCTTGTGCCAAAACCGTCAATGGATTTAACCAGAGGGAGCCAAAATTTTGCTTCGTTTTCGGAAATATACGGGCCAACTCTTACCCTATACCACGTTTTACCGTTAACTTCCCTGTTTTCGATTATTGATTTTACGCCGTTTGCATTAAGTGTTTCTTTTGCGTTTTCGGCGGTAACTTTAGCGCTGAATGCTCCTGCTTGAATCCAATAATCATAGTTTTTATAGTCATTTCTTGAAATTTCTTTTGGGCTTTCTTTGTTTTCCGGAACTTTAACAGGTTCTTTTGCAGCAGCCTTTCCCTGCGTAACGGGTTTTTCCTGCACTGCTGGTTTTTCGGCAACAGCAGCAGGTTTGTTTTGCGCCGGCTTAACACTTGCAGGTTTTTCAGGGGCAGGTTCAATGGCAACAGGTTTGCTTGCTGTGGGTTTCACGGAAGTAATATTTGGCACCCCAGCCGTTTGCGGTTTATTGCCGGTAATAGTTGCAGCCTCCGGTTTATACTCCGGCTCTGAATAATTAATTTCTTCAGGAGGAATTGGCAGTGTATCCATTTCCGGAATTTCCGCAATTGCAAAATTGTCTTCCGGAAAAGACGGCGGAGGCAGTTCAATTACCGAAGGCAATTCATACGACCCTACAGCATACTGAGTCTCCGGTCCATCCCCTGGGTTTATGAGCAACAGCGGAATGCCTATCATAAAAAATAAAGCAGTTCCAACCGAGACTGCAATTAACAATAATTTTTTCTTCTCCATAAGATATTGAATCCTCCCTAAATAAAACTATTTCTGTTCAACCTTTGATAGAATCGTATTAATCTGATTATCCAATTTAGCAGTCTTTTTAAAAATTGCCGCCAAACCTAATGATTTTCCAATCCCTGAGTTCTTTACCTTGTAAATATCGGCGTTTTTTGATAAATATTGAGTAGAAAAA
>WRNF01000229.1 GCA_009776715.1 Treponema sp.
ATTTAAAAATAAAATAAAAAATCCGTGTTCTCCGTGGTTATTATTAAAACAGGACGGCTAAATGAAGTTAGAGACAAGGCAATATACTCTATTTTTACCTAATTTTACACATCACGCGGTCCAAGTTCAATAATTAATTCAACCTCTCCGCGGGAGATATTCAGGGACCGGGCAATTTCTTCAACAGTCCAGCCTTCGCGTTTCAGTTTAATCACATTCGCTTTTTGGTTTATGGGCGCGGAGCCTTCGTCTTTGTCTTTATCTCCAGGGCCCTTTCCCTTTACTGTTTTTCGGTCCATTAAAGACCGGCTCAGTTTTACCTGTTCCTGCGCTTCTTTGTAATTTTTTTTCAGTTCTGTGGCAAGCCGCGCCGCGCTTTCTCTGGCAACATTCATTTCTGCTATACGCTGATCCAGCCATGTGATGGATTCGTCTAAAGAAGACAGTTTTTCAGCGGCCTCCCGTGCTTTTTCATTTTCCGCAGACAGTGTTTCAACAGAATGTTGCACCGTTTCCATTTCATTTTTAATGCCNTTGANTATTTCTTTTAGCCGTTCAATGGACTGCTCTTCTTCCTGCAATGCCTTAAAGTTTCTGTCAATGCCGTTGTTTGTTTCCTGAATGGCTTTGCTTTTCTTTTCTATCCGCTGATATTTTTCTTCAGTGTCTTTTATTACATCTTCCAGGCGGCGCAGTTGAATCTGCATGGTCTGCAAAATGTCATCGGAATTGGAAACCTGCGAAAGCCTTTCCTCGACTGATTGAGATGTCTTTAAAAGACGGTTAAAATCATTTTCCATGACTTCGATGCGGTGTTTTTCGGAAAGGAAACGGGTCATTTTTGCATTAACGTCTTCCTCAAGGCGCTTTATCTGCACAAACTGGTTTTCAAAACGGGTTATCTCATTTTTTAACTGCGAAATGCGGTTAATGTCGCTGCTCATGTCTTTAACATGGCGATCCAATTCTGTTTTAAGAGCATCGGTATGTTCAAAGAGCTTTGTTTGCACAGTTAATTCTTTGCGAATTTCATCTATGGAAGTTCTTACTGCCGAGAGGCGTTCATCATTTTCCGCAGTAAGCTCGCGGGAACGGCGGCGGTTCTCTTCCAGGGAAGCGTCAAATTCCCTCATGCGATTGCTGAATTGGTTTTGCCATTCTTCGATGTTCAATCGGAAATTTTCTGATGAATTTTCCAAATCGGCAATTTGCTGCTTTATATCCGATGCNAAATTACGGATTTGGCCGTCATATTCGCGNTGGCTTTGACGCAGGGAATCGGTAACAGAAATGCTGAACTGGCTGATTTTTACATTAAGTTCATTTTCCGCGCTGGTTTTTACCTCTTCAAAATCGTGTTCAAGCTGCTCCATGAAGGATTTCCGTGATTCGTCCACGCCGCGCATTTCTTCGCGAATGCCTTCTTCAAACGCAGAAGTTTCTGTTTTTAGCCTGTCAAGATCGCTGACAATCTTTTCTCCCTGCAGGGATATGGATTTTTTCATTTCTTCAANGAATTTTAATTCCGCTTTTTTCTGTTTTGCATCTGTATCCGCAGAAAGCGANNCCAGCCTGGCATCCAGTGTTTCCTCCCATGTTATGAACTGCTGTTCCATTTCACTGCTTCGCGTTGAGAGGTTGGAAATGAATTCATCTTCAAAACCTTTAAGTTTTTCTGAAACATTTTGAAAAGATTTTTCTTTAAGCTGGGTTATTTTTTGATCTACCCCTGTCAACTCTTCCCGCACATTCTGCAAATGACCGTTAAACTCATCAGAAGACTTTTCCCAAAGACCGTGAATTTCTTTGTCATAATTTGCAAAATCGTTATTAACTCTGGTTATTGCTGCTTCCATTGAATGCCGTAATTCCGCCTCAAGCTGGGCACTGTCATTGGAAATGCCCGCCAATTGCCTGAACTGCTCATCCTGCGCTGCACGGTATCCCTCCAGCTTTTCTTCCACAACAGTAATAATTTCCAGCCCGGTATTTCGCGCCAGAGCTTCCCATGATTCCTGTTGTTTGGAAATTGCCGTGTTAATTTCCTGAATTTCTTTGTTTAACTGATCCTTGTTTTGCTGGGCATAAACGGTAATTTCCTGAATGTCCTTTTTCAATTCTGTGCTGAAAGATTTACGGCTTGCATCGATAGATGCGGATTCCAACCTCCATTCTTCACGGCTGTTTTTTATCTGATCCTGAATTTCTGTTATTTTAATTTTTGCTTTTTCCTGAGCAGTTTTTATTTTTTCTTCAAAGTGCGTTTTAATCTGTTGAAGGCGTTCCTGAGCCTGTTCACGAAGTTTTGCCATAGCCGCATCTTCAATTTTATCCGCTTTGCTTACAGCTTTGCTTATTGCCTCGGTACACATTTTTTCAATTCCCTGCTCAAGGCGTTCCACTGCTTCACGGTGTTCTTCCAGTTTCCTTTCCATTACCTGTGCGCTTGCTTCAAAATCCAGCAATGTTGATTTAGCGCCGGATATTGTTGCATCAACAGCTTTTTCCAGGGCTTTGGTATTTTCCAGCTCAAAATTTCTGTTAATAGAAGCAATTTTCTTTTCCAAATGGTCAATTTCATCTTGAACACTTTCTGCTTTGTCTTTAAACTCGCCAATACGCTTTCCTACGCTTTCAACAAAGGAAGATTCATCGCGGATGCGGCTAAGATTTTCCTGGACTATTCCGGTCATTTGAACCAATTCTTCAAGCGAAGCATCATAGTCTCTAATGCGCTCATCAATAACAGCAAGAGCCTGCACTTTTTGATTCAGTTCTTCTCTGGTTAAATTCTGAATGCGCGCCATTAATGATTCGGCAGATTTTTTTTCTACATCCAAAGTAATGCCGAAATTTTTTATAGCGGCATTTTTTTCTTTTATATAGGCGTCTATTTCTTTTTTGCATTTACTGACATGTTCAGTAATTCTTTCAGGAGTACGGTTGTTTTTGTCCAACAGCCGAAAAAGGATAAAAAGCAATAAAACTATGCCCAGGGTTATTAGGTTTCCAACAGTAAAAATCATGGTTTATTGTAACACAAAATTATATAATTGGCGATAGTCATTGAAGAAAAAATCTGCTTTTGCTTGATCATCGGAATGGGTTTTTTGAGCTAAATGTTTTACCAAAAGGGCTGTTTTCATTCCTGCACGTTTTGCTCCAAAGACATCGCAGCGCCTATTATTGCCCACATAAAGGATTTGTTCCGATGGGCATTGAAGCGCTTGCGACAGTTCCGTAAAGGGCTGCAGCGCCGGTTTTAACGCTCCGGTTTTTTCCGAAGAAACAACAGCATCCCAATAGCCGCCAAGCCCTAAATTGTTAATTTTTGTTTCTGCGGGAAAATCGGAAAGCAGACCCAGCTTAAATTGCGCCGTTTTTAGTTTATCTAAAACTTCTTTTACCTTTGGAAACAGCTTAATTTTAAAAAAATGCCGTTCCCAGCCGCAGTAGATAAGGGAATCAATTTTTTCGCGTATGCTTTGCATCGGCGCTTTGAGCAGGTCAGCGGTAATCTGCGCCTGGTAATCATAAAATAATGCAGGGCTGGAAACAGCAGGCGAAGACAATTCTTCCTGCTCCTTTCGAATTTGTTCCCTTGCCTTGCCAAAAGCGATGAGCAGCCGCCAATGCTTTAACACAAAGGGGGTCAACCGTATATTCAGCCTATAGTTTGGATACAGGGTTCCGTCCAGATCAAAAGCAATTGCTTTTACTTCCATGCGCATATATGCAATAATGTATATTATTTTGTTCAGAGTGGATAGGAGTTTGTCGGACTTTGTCCTTTCCGATGGAAAAAATGCGAAAAAACACCGTTTTTATGCATTTTTTACTCTACAAACTCCGTTATGAATGATATATTATAATTATGGTAAACCGAATAAAAATGCACAATCCCATTGCCGAGATAAACGGCGATGAGATGACAAGGATTCTCTGGGATCTAATAAAAGAAAAACTGCTGCTTCCTTTTGTTGACTTGAAAACCGAATACTACGATCTTGGGATATTGAACAGGGAATCAACTAAGGATGAGGTAACAGTGCAGGCCGCAGGGGCTATTAAACGGCTGGGCGTTGGCGTAAAATGCGCTACCATTACCGCCAATGAAATGCGAAAAGCCGAATATAATTTGCAGGGCCTGTTTCCTAGCCCCAATGCCACCATTAGGGCAATTCTGGACGGCACTGTTTTTCGCAAACCCATTTCTGTTTCCTGCATACGGCCCACGGTTTCCTGCTGGGAAAAACCCATTGTCATTGGGAGGCACGCTTTCGGCGATGTGTACAAAGCGGCGGAAATGCACATACCGTCAGCGGGAAAAGTTGAACTGGTATTTACTCCTGCGGACGG
>WRNF01000230.1 GCA_009776715.1 Treponema sp.
TCNNAAAATCCGTGTAAATCCTCTTAATCCGTGAAAATCCGTGGCTTTTGCATATATGCCTTAGCGAGAGGCCTAAATGAAGTTAGAGGTAAGCCCCCGCGCTGCTGCGCAGCGAACCAATCGATCGCGGGGAACAACGCACCGCAATGAACGGAGGCGATTCCCGCTGTAGCCGCTAATTGTAACATTTTTCAAACACAGTTACATTTAGCCGCTAATTGTAGCCGCATCTGGAGGTGGCGGGAATCGAACCCGCGTCCTAATACGCGAAATATAAGCCTCTACAGGTTTAGCCGTTTATTGAATTGTCGGAGCAGGCTTGGCTAAACAGCACGCGGCCGGCCCTTATTCCGGAAAATCTTGCTTTGCCGTCCCCGGAAGAGGCGGTAAAACCAGCCCTGGTTGCGACGCGGAAGACATTCCTCAGAGCGGCGGAACGGTTCCACGCGGTTACGCTGCTAAGGCGTAGCCGTAACTGTCATTGTTGGCAGTTAAATTTTTTGCCCAATCAGGAGATGAGCGCTCCACCTGCAACCTATACCCCGAATCGTACCAGTCGAAACCGGTGCACCCCCCATAACAGTATACATTTTATTGTATCATAAAAAATATATTCTATCAACCTAAGAACACCTAAGAATTAATTAATTTATGAAGAAATTTACCGGGGGGAGGGAAGGTTTTTAATATAATTGGAAGCGGTGATAAATGTATAACCTTGTTCTATAAAATTCTGATTTGAGTCTGACAGTAAAGGAGCTAATTCCGGCGACCATGTATGGCCTATCAATACCGAGGTTCCGTTACGGGATGCGAATTCCAGGCCTTTATTTATATAGCCATTCATCGACTGCCGGTCCTGATTATTGTCAATGAATATATTTCGCTCGCCGATTTTTATATTCAGTTTTCCGGCGACAGAAGGAACAACAGTATCGGTAATTGTTTTTGAATCAAGAAAGTAAATACCCTGCGATTTGCAGAAATCAAGAACGGCTTCCATTATTTTCCTGTCGGTCGTTATTTTAGAACCTTGATGGTTGTTCATTCCCGCAACAGGGCCAATTTCTGTAATGTTCGCAAGCAATATTTTTTGCACTTCTTCGGCACTCATCCATGAATAAATCGCTCCCGGTCCGGGGTTTTGGCCGCCAATAGCTTCCATCGGCTGATGGAGAAAAACTTCTTTCCCAGCCGCCCGTATTTGCCGTGCAGCTTCTGCTGAATGAGGAAGACCTGGCAAAACCGCAATGGTCAGCGAAAAGGGAAGCTGGAGAAACGGTTTTAGTTCGTTTAAATTATTGCCGGCATCATCAATTATAAAAACTAAATGTTTTTTTGGCTTTGACATATCCGTCTTATCAGGAATTACAGCAGCGATCGAGGAAGCTGTTTTATCCGGGACTAATGCGGCAACTGCGGGAGCAGGCTTATCGGGAACGATTGCCTTCTGTTCCGGTTTTGCCGATACTGCCTGTGTTTGCGCTCCAGTTCCCGAAACAACAGGCCTCTGCGGAGCAGCAGGGGCGTCTTCTTTTATTTCCGGCTTGGCAATGATGGGTTTTTCTTCCAGCGGTTTTGCTGCAGCCGGTTTTTCTTGCGGAGCTTTTACTTCAGTCAGCTTTGCTTCAGGAGCTTTTATTTGCACAGAAGTTTCTTCAGGGAGCCTTGCTTCAGGAGCTTTTATTTCTGGCGGTTTTGTTTGGGAAGGTTTTTCTTCATTAGTATTTATTGCTTGAGTACTTATTGCTGGCAGTTTTGCTTCAGGAAGCTGGGCTTCAAGCCTTGCGGAATCGGTTAATGGAGCAGAGGCAGCCGGTACAGATTTTTCGCTATCAACCTTAAGTATTACCACGGAAATTACCACCGACAGCAATATAAGAGCGGCGGTTAACAGCATTGCTGGCAGAAAGTCAGAGAATTTAATTTTTTTGCTTTTTCTTTTAGCTCTTGTTTTTTTCTTCTGGGTTTTCCCTTTTAGAGCAGGTTTTTTTACTAAAGGTTCTTTGAGAAAAGGATCCTTTTGAATAGAAAGGTTCTTTTGAATAGAATTTTTTATATTTACCTTTGGCATGCTTGAATTATAAATAATATTTGGGTTATTTTGTTTTTTCTTTGACATAGCCTTCAACTTCACTTAAAATACCCTTGTCGCCCATAAGATGAAAAGGTTCATACCCTTCGCGGATAAACCCGAGGATGTTAAACTTTTTGTTTAATTTTAAAAATTCTTTTGGCGAAATCCCATGTTTTTTCATGTACATATTTGCGATACCGGCCTGCATAAATAAAACCTGATCCATGATTATATCTCCAGCCAGTGGTCCCAGTCGCCCTTAATTTCTGCATCTAACATATCCAGAGTATATTCCGCGCTTTCTAAAAACAGATATGATTTAGGTTCAATGAGCAAACAATAAGTTTCTGATGCCATAAAATAACACAGTGCATCAGTATTTGACATTTGTTTTTCCTGAGCTAATCTCTGGGCAACCCTTGCCGTTACAGTATCAATGCAAAATTGTATAGACCTTTTTGTTAATTTCATTCAACAATAATCCTATCTTTGAAAACTAATAAATCGGCTGCACTTTGACTGCCGAAATAATATTGAACCGGCAACTTGTTCGTTTCCAGCATGCCAATAAGAATGTTTATAGTGCGATTGTCATTAATATCACCATACACTCCCGCAAAAAAGGCCTGTATGGATGCGCGTGTAGTATCATTTGCTGTAGGACCAATAACAATATCGAAATTGTGCCGCTGCCTTTTACTATTCCTGTTTGCCGCCACAAACTTCATCCATTCGGCATTAACTTGAGGAAAGTTTTTTGTATTAAAGCTATGCAGATACTCAGAATCGAATTCATATTGATAAATCCATGCATTTACTGACGGTTTTTTTTTGCGCTTATTAAGCCTTATTAGTTCAAGTTGCTTGTTCCTTTGGGCAAGGCTCAATGAATGTTTTTTGGAAGGGGAAAGGTAGAAACCAATTCCAAAGTCCTTAAAAGGTTTGCCTTTTGAGACATCTATTGTGTCAAATTTATATATTGAGCCATGATATAAATTAATTATTTTCCCCATATTTTAATTATAACACAAAATTGATGGGTTTGGAAATACAGGTTTTTAAGCTTTTTTATACTGCAATTTCCCTTAATTCCTCGGTTTGCATTCTGATTTTTTTCATGGCCTTCATTTCTATTTGGCGTATTGATTCTGCGGATAGATGAAGTTTACTGCCAATTTCTTTTAGAGTGTAACGCCTGCCGTCTTCAAGCCGGTAGCGGTACTTTATCACTTGTTTTTCTCTTTCCTGCAACCGGCCTAAAACACAGTTTATGCCGTCCCGGCAATATTGCTGAAACAAATCCCGTTCAGGATTATAGGTATAATCCTGATGAAAATCTATTGTATTAAAATTATCATCTTTACCTGGAGCCATATCATAAATACTCTGAATGGAACTATAATTTATAATAGAATAGACAGTTTTTTCTGATAATCCCAATGCGGCAGCTATTTCTTCGATACTGGGGTTATGCGTAAGAGCCTGGCTTAATGTGCGGTAGGCGTTTTTTACCTTGCGGAGAATTTCTTCTTTATTGTGGGGCAGCCTGATCAACCGCCGTTTGTTGGTCAAATAACGGTTTATATACTGACGAATCCACCAGCCGGCATAAGTGCAGAACCGGACATTTTTTCTGTAATCATACTTTTCTGCGGCATGCATTAAGCCTAAATTGCCTTCCTGAACCATGTCCATTAGCGGCACATTGCAATCTGAATAGGACTTTGCAATTTTTATTACAATCCGGAGATTTGCAGTCACTAGAGACTGTAAGGCATTTTTATCTCCTGCCTGTATCCGGCGTGAAAATTCTATCTCTTCACTAAAAGCCAATAACCGGTGAGTTTTAATTTGTTCATAATAGATTTTTTCCATATCCCCGCTTTTCAAAGTTTTATTTCCGGTTTTAGCTTCTTTTTTCATTCTGCCCCCAAAAAAATACTGTATTAGAGTTGTTCGGAAACCAACATGACAACAGCAATAGCCAAGTCCGTTGTCCGAACAAGCCCATTATCAAGCCATAANATAANAGCAATTTCTGTGCCAAGTTTGATTCTTTAAATGAATTTTTTAATTCTATACAGGATATAGAATTAGCTTGTCTCTATGAAAATGTTTTTTTTTGAATTTTCTAAAATGTATACTTTTTTATAACCTAAGTTTCAATAATTACTATCGGGGGTGTCCGAAAAGTTAGGAACTTCTTCGGACACCTTCCTTTTTATATGTATTTTCGCACATTTTCGCAAGAAAATGGAGAAAATACAAGGGCTGGA
>WRNF01000231.1 GCA_009776715.1 Treponema sp.
AGCAATAAAATTTCCCATAATATCCTCCATGGAGTTTAAATTATATTGAAGATGCCGGTATTAGTCAAGCGATGCCTGAATGAATNTTGACAGGATGCACGGCTTTATATTTCTTGTTTTTTTTCGCTATACTGCTTTTTTTTTTCAAACAAAAATGCAATAATTGATTATACTATTTATGAAGGAAGAAATAATGACAGCACAGAAAATTATTATTATTGGCGCCGCGGGGCGGGATTTCCACAATTTTAATACGTTTTACCGGGATAACCCCGCGTATAAGGTCGTAGCTTTTACCGCAGCGCAAATACCGGACATAGCCGGCCGAAAATATCCTGCGGAACTTGCAGGCAGCCTTTATCCTGAAGGCATTCCCGTCTATGCGCAGGACGATCTGGAAAAATTAATTAAAGAACTTGATGCCGATGAATGCGTCTTTTCTTACAGCGATCTCCCCTATTCTGCTGTAATGAGAATAGGGGCAAAGGTAAACGCGGCAGGAGCCAATTTTTCCATGCTGGGACCCAAGCATACCATGATTAAAAGCGAAAAACCGGTAATCGCAGTCGGCGCGGTACGAACNGGATGCGGCAAGAGCCAGACCTCGCGCCGTATCGCAGAGGCCTTGATAGCCAGAGGNAAGAAAGTTATTGCCGTACGCCATCCCATGCCTTACGGCGATCTTGCAGCCCAAAAAACACAGCGTTTTGCNTCTCTTGAAGATTTAGTTAAACACAATTGCACCATTGAAGAAATGGAAGAATACGAACCGCATATTGCGCGGGGCAATGTGATTTACGCAGGCGTTGACTACGAGGCAATTCTCCGTGCTGCAGAAAAAGACCCCAATGGCTGCGATGTTATCCTCTGGGACGGAGGAAACAACGACTTCCCGTTTTATAAACCCGATCTAATGATTGCCGTAGCCGATCCGCATCGGCCCGATCATGAAATTTCTTATTATCCCGGCGAAATAACATTAAGGCTGGCAGATGTGGTGGTAATCAATAAAATTGACAGCGCCGATTTTAGCAATATACAAAAGGTACGAAAAAATATTGCTTCAGTAAATCCAAATGCCGTAGTGATAGACGCTGCTTCTACTTTAAGCGTGGATAAGCCGGAATTAATCCAAGACAAACGTGTGCTGGTTATTGAAGACGGCCCTACGCTTACCCACGGCGAGATGAAAATCGGCGCCGGCATTGTCGCTGCCCAGCGTTACGGCGCCGCAGAGATTGTCGATCCGCGGCCTTTTGCCTTGGGCAAAATTGCAGAAACTTTCCGTATTTATCCCAACATTGGCAAATTGCTGCCTGCTATGGGTTACGGCGGGCAGCAGATGGAAGATTTATCCGCCACAATAGAAAAGACCGGCTGCGATTCCGTGATTATTGCTACGCCTATCGATCTGCAGCGGGTAATAAAGATAAATAAACCATGCACACGGGTAGAGTACAGCCTGCAGGAAATCGGGCATCCAACCATTGACGATATTTTAGAAGATTTCTTTAAGAAATAAATTGAGTTGCCGGCATTTTTCCGTGACATAAACGAGTAAGGAGCCTTAAAAAACGTAGAATTTGCGGCTATTAGCCGATGGTTTTTAATTATAAAATTCTACAAGTCCGACAGGCTACCAGGCTCCTTACATTGTTCTGTCATCGAATTTCTCTAAGAAAAATAAAACTAACCACTAGCCACTGCCTGCTAATCACTATACACTGTATCCATGAGCAGAGGCATTTTAATTACCGGCAATGATTCCGCAGTTTTAAGGGCAATTGAAGCAGAAGCGGGAAAACGCGTCGAACAATACGCAGCAGCGGCGATTCATAACAGGCTTTCGGGCAATGAAGGCAAGACCTATTCGCAAACTCAAAATGAACACCGGCAGTATGAAGATTCGGCCAGGATTAATGCGAATAAAAAACAACGCATCCTGCTGGACTGGAATCCTGGCAGCCCGGTTACTGCCCGCACCCTGATCTTAGCTGCAGAAAACCGTCTTGAACGCATAACCGAAGCTATCCTTGTCTGCAATCCCCCTTCTATTCGTTATGCCGCGTCTGAAATTAAATTTGCCGATGTTGAAGTGCTGGTAAACGATCATATTAAAAGCTGGTTTTTCCTTTTAAAAGAACTTGCAATAAATTTCAAGGAAAAAGGGGACGGAATTTTGGCACTTGTCTTTCCAGAAACTGCCGGGGTAAACAGCAAAGATGATACCGCCGATCTTTTTGGAGCAATAGCGCTTTCCTCTTTCCGTACTCTGGCGCAGGGGCTTCTTGCAACCGCTTCCCAGGAACCGTATTTTACAATGGGTTTTTCAGGCGTTTATTCCGGCGACGAGGATGATTTCGCAGCTTTCATTTTTAAGCATATTGACGAGAAAAACCGCCGCAGCAGCGGAAAATTATTTAAATTCGGCAAAGGATTTTTCAGATAAAGGGATATTTTCGCATATGGTGCCAGGCACCTTTTTTTTAGTGTAAAATTGAAGTATTTTTTTGATCAAACCAAATGTATCTTACCTCACCGGGACGCCGTTTTAAAAGGGGCTTGATGGCAACGGTTTTGCTATTTGCACTAACTTATTGCAGATGCGTATAACGGTACGTTTTTCATTGTTTTTCTGTATGGTACTATTTCCCTGAATAGATTCTCTTTTTTCTCTGTTTCTAATTCCAGGTCATAAAAATTTTGCAAATTTAACCAGAATTGGGGTGAGTTTTCGAAATATTTTGAAAGACGTAATGCCATGTCTACCGTTATCTTGCGGCTGCCGTTGATAATCTGACCGATAGCGGTTTGTTGTACTTTTATATCTTTGCTTAATTTATATGCGGTAATTCCCAGAGGTTCCATAAATTCTTCATATAATATTGTGCCGGGAAAAATTAAATCCAGTTTCTGTTTTTTCATAGTTTCTCCATAATTAGTGGTAATCGGCAATTGTTACATCGTAAGCATTTCCTTCCGCCCACTTAAAAATCACTCTCCATTGATCATTGATGCGTATACTGCACCACCCCTTCTTTTTTCCCTTTAACTTTTCAAAACAGTTACCCGGCGGAATATTCAAATCATTTTCGCTTGCAGCGGCATGAATAATGAGTAACTTATTTCTTGCCCGCTGCAATAAATTTTGGGGCAGTTCCCTTATCTTTTCCCGCTTAAACAGTAATTCGGTTTCTTTATCCCCAAAATTTTGTATCATCCTGTTTTTCCGCTGACTGTATTAATATCATAATACGATAGTATTGTCAAGCAACAGGATAAAAAAACAGAGAGGAGGGAACAGAATTTTCTTTCTTTGTTCATTCATTCCTATTTAGTATTTGCTCCCTGCCGTTACGGCTATTTCCTTGCGGACGAGATCTCCAATAATTTCTTCCGGTGATTTTTGGGTTTCTATTGATTTGGTTAGAAGGTAATTTACCGTAAGATTATCCATTCCAAAAAAACGGTTTGCTTTACGTCGTGCAAAAATACCAGGTTTTGACGGGTCTGTCTTTGGGGGATTTTCCATAAAATAATCACTCCAGTATTGGGCTTCTTTTTCTGTCATATCTCGTGCCTGAAAGCTGATTTCTTAAAGATAATCTTTAGATCATTGTCCATAATTTAGTATATCATATTGTTACTCATTTTAACAACGCATCTTTCACTGCTCATTTGACCATTCGCATAGCCCTCAAGCAACGATCCCTGTTATCAGCAAACCGCCTGCCTGCAAAACCCCATAACTGTACTGCTTATTGCATCTGTTTTTGCTGTTCTTCAATTATTTTCAGGAAATCTTCCGGTAAAATTACTGGAATAGANGAATTAGGAAAATCTGTAACATTTCGGGTAATGATATAATGTGCATTTATGGTTTGGGCGCATTCAAATTGTAGACAATCTTCAAAATCAGTAAATTCATCGTTGGAGAGTGCGTCAATGATTTGTTTTTTTTGTATGCCAACAACATCAATAAAACTGCAAAGGTCTAATAACATCTTTTTCCTGTCGCTCACAGAAAATTGTCTGCGAAGAATATAAAAAATGTTAGTTATACTATGTGCAGCAATATAACCATTGCAATCTTGTTGAAAACACAAGCGTAATATTTTCTCTGCATTGGTAGAATGCGGTTGACGGGGGAAAAGATGATCCAGTATTATATTTGTATCAATCAGTATATCCATAACGTTCTTCGCGGTAATCGTTAAGTTCCTTTNTATAATCAATGTCANTGGATAGAGTTCCGCTGTACTGCATAAAACGTTCAAAGGCTTCCTTTCTTTTGCCATTAATTGTTTCTGTTTTATCAATATTTTTTATAGGATTCAAAAAA
>WRNF01000232.1 GCA_009776715.1 Treponema sp.
GATTCCAGGTCTTTCGTTTTATTTTGCAAGATTTCATCAAGGCGCGCAGTATTGGGATCGACCACTTTATTTGCCAAATCAGGAAGTTTATCCGGATCGAAGATATAATAATAGTTGTTAATAACAGTATTTCCCTGCGCATTGGTATGTGTTTCTGTGTTTTGCGCATTTGGAGTCGTAAGAGGGCGCTGGTTATAAATGGTAATTTTTACCCAATCGCCTTTGCCCGCTTCCAGTTCCCTTGCGGCAGCAGGAGAAAGGTTCACAACGCGCCCGCTTGACCGCGGCATTCGATCGCTGGTAATAACAGTAATTGTTTTGCCGTTTGCTTCATTGGTGATTGTCGCTTCGGTGCCGGAAGGAAGGTCGGGGTGGGAGGCATGAATGCCGTCTACTTGCAGTTCCAGCAGCACTTGGGCGTTTTGCGATAAAGTTCCAGGAACAGCCTGGGCTGCAATGCTTAGGCAAAGAAAAAATCCAAGCAATGCCAAAAAAATTGATTTCATTTACTTCTCCCCTTTTTTTATACTATATTATTTAGCTCTTGTAAATTACTTGATTCTAGAAAATTACTTGACCCTTGAAAAAAAGCCAAATTTGTATCCAATGCCAAGATAAATTATTAAACGCCGGTATGCATTGGTTGCAAGGCCGGCACGGGGAACATTAAGGCCCGATCTGCCAATGTCCATTGCGAAGCGAGGCTCCACAAAAATCACCCCTTTGCCAACTTTAACGCCGTACTGCATTCCAATCAGCCATGAAAACANCGGCGGCACGGTATTNCTAAACAATGAAATATTAAACTGCACTCCGGCATAGGGCTCCAGCATAAAATACCAGGAAGGCTTAAAAACAAATTTTATTAATAACGGAATTTCCATTACCAGATCAAGATACCGGTCATCCAATTTCCGGTCATACCTAATCCAGTCGGGAGCAATTTCAATATTCATTTCAGCAGACATAAAATTTAAAAAATGCAGCTCTGCGCCTAATCCTCCGCCAAAATTATTGTAATAAGTGGAAGGTTCCAGGCCGAGGTACACCCGCGGCGTCCAAATAGCAGAGGCCTTAACATACAGCCATTTATTGCGCCAGGAATCGTCAGGATCGCTGAATTTTAAGAGGGGTTGGGAAAAAATATTATTCATTACAATGGGAAAAACGAGAATAAAATCGTCCATAGAACCGTAAATAAGGTCCTGTTCCACCAAAATAATGTTACTTTGGGCATCCTGCAACTGCACATGGAACAAATATAAAAGCGGCGCCTCTGTTCCGCTCGGCTCAAATGCTTGGCTTTCCCAGCCGCTATCCGCCTCCCAGCCGGAAGCAATACCGCCCTCCCCTTCCCTTGCGGCATTTCCCAAGCTGCCGGGTTCCCAGCCTTCCATTCCGGCGGCAAAATCGCCATAATACGGCACAATAGTCCCTATGAGCAAAAAATCAGCCGCCTGGGAAGAAGACACGGCTACATAATCCCGCAATTTAACTTCTTCCTCAAGCAGCTTTTCGATAAAGACCCCGTCATTCTGTTCAATGCCTTCGCCGGTAACCGGCGCGACATACACAAACACATTTTCAGGAATTTGGGCGTACAGAGGCAGATTTATTGCAAACAGCAGCACCCAAATTTCCGTTTTTTTCATAGTTTAGTGCTTCCACTTAATGCCTATGCCTGAAGAATCTTCGTCATCTCCGTTGCCAGGGTCGGTTCCGGGGCCGCCAACGTTTGAAGGATCGACAATGGTAATAGAATATTCGGCAATTTTATTTTCGTAAGAAACGGTTATGATCTTCCTTCCTGTTCCTACTACCGAATCTACCAGACGGTATTCACCGTTTAGCATGGGTATGGGGGCAGAAGGCGTTGCGGCATCGGGATCTTTAATAATGCCAATTTCTACCTTATTAACAGGGATATTCTCCACAATGCCCCGGTATGATGCAAAGGCCCAGAGATCGTTTACCCGTACAAAATATTCGCCTAAATTATATTCAGCGCGCCGGGGAACAGTCCAAAAATCATCATAATCGCCTGACCCGCTTACATAACCTATAGGAGGAACACAACTGCCAAAAGCAAACAAGATTGTAATAAAAATAAATATTTTCAGCACTCTAAGCATACGTGTATCCGTAACAGCAAACTACCGGCAGCAAATGCCCCTCCCATTGCAACGTTAATTTACCGCCGGTTCTTGCTTTTTTTAGGTGTTTTTTTACTTACCGCTAATAATTAAACTTCCAGGGCCGCCATCCAGCGCATCTCCGACAGACAGCAGAATAGCGCCGCCCGCGCTCCTGTTCTCATAACCCATATCAAGAATGGAATTATTAAGGCCGCCCTTAAACATCCATGTTACGGCTTCGCTGCCATAAGTTGGTGTGTCATCATTATATAAATACACCGGTATTTCAAAATAAAAAGTACACAGGCCTGCCCCATAGACAGGATCAGGAGTTAATTCAATAGGGAACGGGAAAACAAGAGGTGCATCTATTGCCGAAATTCCGGGAAAAGTAACAGTGAGTAAACTTGTTATAGGAATACTGCCTTCCACGAGAAAGGCTTTGGAATATCCTTGGAGTGAACCCGTCGCTCGAATAATGCAATCCAGCAAAGCCCGTTCCGCAGACGTATTCCCACCGATAGTAACCTCAAAGGTAGCAGGTGTGGGGGTTGTTTCATCAATTGCAAATATCGGAATATCCACATCGTTAACTTTATAGACTATGGGAGCAAAAGGAGTTGTCCTAAAAGTACTGACACCTGTACCTAGCGGGCCTGGAGATAATGTAGAGCTGTCATCAGACACATTTGTTTCAAGCGCCACAATTTCAAAATCTACTCTTGTAGCATTTGCTGTAATCGTTGTACCTATTGTTGGGGTAGCACCCTCATAAACATCGTCTATTGTTCCAACTCCAAGCAAGGTATAATCCGATTCCCTTCCTGCAAAAATATACGCATAACCATTACCCGCACTATTACTATAATTAACACCAGACGGAACGCGTAATTTTGCTACAGAACCTTCCCTCCATGATATACGGTAAACATCAGGCCCGACAGGATCATAAAAAACTACCTCGTAAAAATCTGCAACCGCTTCTGATAACAGTCTATGCAAGGCGCGGGAATTAGTTCCCGTACCAAAACTTAATTCTACTATCGCTCTTCCATCCTCGGTGTAACCGACCACATTTGATACTTTTTCTGCAGCTTCCGGTACGGCAAAATTACCGCAGGAAAAAATTGCCAGCGTAAAAACCGCGGCAATGCCAAGAAAGATTGTTTTTTTCATAACTCATCTCCATAATTAATTTTTTTTAGAAAACCCTACGGTTTTCCTGTTTTTTGGAATTTTCCTTAAAACCAACTTTAAATATAGCATCAATTTATAGATGTGTCAAGTTTTCTGAGGGGATTTACTGAAATTTTTCCTTAATTTACTCAGGGTAATTCAGGTTTCCCCTGGAGGGGTTTTTAAGCAATTCGGCGTACCGGCGGCATTCCCATTGGGCCATGTTAAGGTTTTGATCCTGCCAGTTGCCGCATTCAACAGCCGATGCGCCGGGGATTGGGCCGTCAAAATTAATTGCAAATTGCAGCATTTCGCGCAGCAGGGGAAGTATTTCCTCTGAGGTCAGGCTGCCTTCTACCACAAGGTAAAAACCGGTTCTGCAGCCCATTGGGCCAAAATACACTGTTTTTGGACTCCATTCGGGATGGGAGCGAAAAAAAGTTGCCCCCAGGTGTTCTATTGTATGCAGCGCAGGCTGGTCAATAACCGGCTCCTGGTTTGGCTCCTTAAACCTAAGGTCAAAAGTGCTTAGCACGGTACTGCCGAACCGGTCTTTGCGGGATAGGTACACTCCCGGTTTAAGCCTTGTGTGGTCAATTTGAAAACTGGCAATTTTTTCCATAAATAATCCTTAATTCAATTTCTCCGGCTTTTATTGCCAAAGAGTTATGCTAATAATCCGGCGGACAATTTCTGCCGAATGTTTTGATGCAACAGGTAAAAATTCATCGAATTTTAACGGCGATTCGGCGCCGGCAATGTCGGAAAGGGCGCGGATAACCAAGACCGGAATTGCAAATAAATGGCAGCAATGCGCAATGGCGGCGCTTTCCATTTCTACTGCGGCTATTTCCGGAAAAATTTGACGCATAACATTAATTCTCTGCGGATCATGCATAAAGACATCGCCCGATCCTATAATTCCCCTGCAATAATTCAGGGCGGCAGGAAGTTTTCCTTCGTGCTTTAGTTCGCTGATTGCCTGTTCCGCAGCAGCCGCCAGTGTTTCGTC
>WRNF01000233.1 GCA_009776715.1 Treponema sp.
TGAGCTGGAAGAACAGCGGCTGCAGCGGGAAGCTGCGGCNGCAAGGCAAAAGGCTGAACAGGAAGANATTGCACGCGCNGCCCGCGAATTGCAGGAGCAAATGCGCGCGGTGAACGATCTAATTTCTCAGGGCAAGACGCTGCTTGAAAAAGGCGATTTGCAAGGAGGAGAAAAAGCATTTGCCGATGCCCGTTCCCGCATACCGCCTAACGAAACCCGTTTTGGGGCGCAAAAATTAGCTGAAATGGCGGAAGCATGGTATGATGTTTTTTCCCGCAGCCCCGACAGCGCCAATGGAAAAGAAGCCGAAAGAAAAGCAACTGCCCTGGCCAATGATGCCGTTGCCAAAGATTCAGCATTGGCGCTGCCTCATTTTACCTTGGGAAAAATCAGCCGGGACCGCAACAATTGGAATAATGCCATTACTGAATTCAGGGAAGCATCCCGCCTGGATTCTCTTAATTACCTTTATTTTTATAATCTTGGACGCAGTTATTTTTCCGCCGGCCGTTTTGCTGATGCCAGAGGCGCGTTTGAAACTACGACAAGGCTGAATTCCCAGTATGAGGCTGCCTGGTACAATCTGGGCGGAACGCTAAGAAATTTAAACCGCAATGACGATGCCCTTGCTGCGTATCAAAAAGCAATATTGGTAAAGGCCGATTATGCGCTTGCCCATCGTGAAATTGGCCGCATTCTTTTTGTTAAAAAAGATTACAGGGGCGCAATTAACGCCTTTGAAAATGCCCTTAGGTACAGTCCGGGCGATTTGGCTTCATTAAGAGAACTGGGAATTGCGCAAATTGAGGCCGGAAATTACAGTGCCGCTGAAAGTTCTTTTGCCAGGGCTCTTCAGTCAGCGCCTAACGATGCGCAAACCAATTATAATATGGCAGTGGTAAAACTGAATCTTAAAAAAAATGCCGAAGCTGTCTCTTTTGCCAGAAACGCGCAGAACAGCAGCCCTTCCAATGCAGTTTATTCCTATACCCTTGCGCTTGCTTATGAGGCTTCCGAAAATTTTAATGCAGCAATAGAAAATTATAAAAATGCTGCTGTCCTTGATCCTGTTTATCTTTCCCCGCGCATTAATCTGGGAAAACTGTATCTTGAGCGNGGAAATTTTAACGATGCNAATGCGTATCTGTTTGAAGCATATAAAATAAATCCTTCCAATTTTGAAGTGAANAATAATCTTGGAGCGGTGTATGCAAAAATGGAAAGCTGGACAGCCAGCATTGAGCATTACGAGAAAGCGCTTGCTTCGCAAAGCGGAAACGTTACTGTGCATTTAAATCTTGCACGGGCTTATACCAGNGCAGGCGATCTTGTAAAAGCGCAAAATTCTTATCAAGCGGCATTGCGCATTGATCCCAATAATTGGGATGCCCTTTTTGAACTNGGAAAAACCTGTGTAAGCCTTGGAATGCCCGATGACGCAAAACGATATCTTGGAGACCTTTTGCAGAGAAGCGGAAATTATAAAAATAAAGCAGAGGCAGAAAGGATTTTGGCGGGATTATGATGCAAATGCAGCCAAATCAAAATTCCAGGCAGATACAAAGTTATGTTTTTGGAGCAATTCTCATTTTACTTTTTATTGCCGTGTGCAGTCTTTTTTCATCGTTTTTTACGGTACTGTTATGGTCAGTCTTGTTGTACATTATGCTAAGCCCTTTGCACCGGCGCATTGTACGAAACCTGGATTTAACAACATTAAAAGGAAAAATTCTTAGGAAAATTTGGGCAGGGGTTTTTGCGGTAGGAACAATGATTATTATTCTGCTTCCGTTTTTATTTATTGTTTTTCTATTTCTGGGACAGGCAATTGAACTAAGAAATCAAATCACCGAATTTATGGATACAAATCCAAATTATAATGATATTTTAAATAATATTTCCGGTTTTATAAGAAATATTTCTGGCGGGCATATTGAAATAAGCAACGAGAATATCAAACAGCAAATAATGTCCTTTATTGGCCCTGGCCTGCAATATTCAGTAACACTAAGCAGAAATATTGCTATGTATATTGGCAATTTTTTAGTAAGCATAATGTTAATGGTATTTACATTGTTTTTCCTGTATATAGACGGTCAATATCTTTCACGTTTATTGTTAAATGCAATTCCGATAAAGCAGGAATACATAAGTACCTTATCTGCAAAATTTTTGGATATTACGCGGAATTTATTTTTAGGATATATAATTGTTGCTTTCTTGCAGGCAATTTTGGCATATATTATTTTTATTATTTTTGGCATAAACGGTGCGCTGGTGCTTGCGGTTTTAACCTTTTTTCTGGTATTTATTCCCATTATTGGAGCAGGCATTTTATACGTGCCATTGGGAATTTATCTAATTGCCGAAGGAAATACCACTGGCGGAATATTATTTCTTATTGTATGCACAATTTTTCTATTTGGCCTTGACAGCATCCTTAGGCCGATGTTTCTAAAAGACCGGATTAATCTGCATCCGTTGATAATATTTTTTGCAATACTTGGCGGTCTGGTAGTTTTCGGTTTTAACGGATTTATTCTTGGGCCTGTACTGGTGCTTCTGTTCCTTACTGTGCTTGATTTGTTTTTAATTGAACATAAAATCAATGACAGCGAACAGCAGAATACTGAAGATACAAATAATTAATTGTTTTAGAGGATCATAATGAATGCAATTATTACGGTTGTTGGTTCTGATAAGGTGGGAATTATTGCCAGAATATCGGCATTTTTAGCAGAGTTAAATATTAATATTCTTGACATAAACCAAACAGTGCTAAGCGGCAATTTTGTTATGATGATGGTAGTGGATCTTTCATCCAGCACAAAGGCCCTTGAAGATGTTAAAAAAGAACTTTCCGAAATGGGCGATTCTTTTAATGTTTCCATAAGCATGATGCATGAAAAAGTGTTTACCGCAATGCATCGCATTTAACCGGATAAGTGTATGCTGTTTACTCCTTCAGAAATTACCGAAACCATTGATATGTTTCTTAGGTATAAGCTTGATATACGG
The DNA here is from genome assembly GCA_009776715.1 of Treponema sp. The sequence continues at coordinate 3,019 of WRNF01000233.1, forward strand.
GCAATTACCCTGGGAATCTCGCTGTTGGACTGCGCCTCTTCAACAGGGGCAGAATGCCGCAGAAAAATCAAGGATAAAATTTTACGCATTGCAGGCCCTCTTGCAAAAATTGGCAGAGACATAGAAACAGAGTACGGCATTCCCATTATCAACAAGCGCATTGCGGTTACGCCTATCGCCCTTGTTGCAGCTTCATGCGATGAAGAAGATTTTACTTCTTTCGCGCACATTCTTGACGAAGCCGCTGTTGAACTTGGCGTTGATTTTGCCGGAGGGTTTTCCGCTCTGGTACACAAGGGCTTTTGCAGCGGGGACCGGCGGCTTATTGCATCGCTGCCAGATGCACTTTCGCAGACAGAACGAGTGTGCGCATCGGTTAACGCTGCATCAACGAAAAGCGGCATTAACATGGATGCGGTGAAGTTAATGGGATCAATAATCAAACAAACCGCGGAAAAAACCGCCGGCAGAGACGGCATTGGCTGTGCTAAACTGGTGGTGTTCTGCAACGCCCCNGAGGANAATCCTTTTATGGCCGGGGCTTTTCACGGGATTGGAGAAGCGGAAAGCTGCCTGAATGTAGGCGTTTCCGGACCGGGTGTGATTAAAGCCGCTCTGGAAAACCTCCGGGGCGCCAGCTTTGACGAACTGGCCGATGGAATTAAAAAAACTGCGTTTAAAATTACCCGCATGGGACAGTTGGTCGGAATGGAAGCGGCAAAACGGCTTGGCGTTCCTTTCGGCATTCTTGACCTTTCTCTTGCTCCCACCCCGGAGGTTGGCGATTCGGTGGCGCGCATACTTGAAGAAATGGGNCTTGAAACTGCGGGAACCCACGGCACAACAGCGGCGCTTGCCATGTTAACCGACATGGTAAAAAAAGGCGGCATTATGGCNTCTACGCATGTTGGCGGTTTTTCCGGCGCATTCATTCCCGTTTCGGAAGACGAAGGCATGGTTGCCGCCGTAAAAAGCGGCGCCATCAGCCTTGATAAACTGGAAGCAATGACATCGGTATGTTCAGTCGGCCTTGATATGGTTGCCGTTCCCGGCAGCACCAGCGCTGCTGCCATTTCTGCAATTATCGCCGACGAAATGGCAATAGGCATGGTAAACAATAAAACCACCGCCGTGCGCATAATCCCCGTTCCCGGCAAAAAGGCCGGCGATTGGGCTGAATTTGGCGGCTTGCTGGGAGGCGCTCCGGTAATGCCGGTGAACCCGGCAAAAAGCGATGCCTTTATCAACCGCGGCGGCAGGATTCCGGCTCCGGTTCATTCATTCCGAAATTAGGCT
>WRNF01000234.1 GCA_009776715.1 Treponema sp.
CCATTTATTTTCAGCTTATTTTTAATTATGTTATTGATTATCTCATGCAGCACATCATTATTAGCAGAAATTAGAGCTTTTTTGCCTGATATGAACGAAAAAACTAACGGGGTGTATCGAGGACACTATGCACTTTCTGGAACACCGGTTAAGGTAACTTTGGATGTAACAGTTCAAAATAATTACATAATTGAAATAACGATAATTAAGCATACTAGCTCCTCAAGGGGAAAAAGGGCTGAAATAATCACTTATAATATAATTGAAGAGCAAAGCCTGGAAATTGATGCAATAAGCGGTGCGACAGGAAGCAGCATGGCTATATTAAAGGCAGTGGAAAATGCATTGCAGTAGTTGTTTTTCATCATCGGCCTATTGACTAATATCTCAATTCTCCATATAAAAAACATATGCGTGCAATGAAGCTCCTTTTATTTTTCCTGGCCGCTATTGTCTGTATGCTTGCATGCGCATCAACGGCTAAAAAAGATAAGCAAAAGGATATGCAATATGTAGATATTACAGACAATTCAGAATTCGTCTTACTACCCACGGAAGGGATAGAACATGACATGGATATGGCTCAGTTTTTATCGTATGAATTCAGAGGCCAGAATTATTTTTTAAATGCATGGGTAAAGGCAAATAAAAATGAAATAGAGATGGCCTTTTTTAATGAGATGGGCCTAAGCGTAGGAGAGCTTTTTTACAGGAACGGCGAAGTTAATTTCTCGTCGGCCGTTTTTTCAAAGTCGGTAATACAGTATATTAAACCGGAATATATTATAGCTGATTTTCAACTTTGTTTTTATGATCCATTTCTGTTGAACGAGGCGCTGAAAGAAAACGGCCTTGTTTTAGAAACTCAAGGCGGCAACCGACGTATTTTAAACGGGAATGAAGCGATAATCGAGATTGAAAAAACAGAGAATGCTGTTAAACTGGTAAATCACTTGCGGGGATACGCTTATACACTGGAAGGGGATTTTCATGAGGATAAATGACTATGAATAAAAACAGTAAAAAATTATTTCTATGTTTGTTTTTTGTACTCTCTTACGTGTGGGCAGATGAAGATGTTTTCCGTCATCCGCTAGAGCCGCAGATAATGAGTACTTTCAACGCAACCTGTGCAATTCTTGCAGAAAAACCCGTTATCAAAGGAAATTTTGTGCAGGAAAAATACTTGAACCGCTTTGACAGATCGCTGGAGTCTTCCGGTAATTTTATAATTGCAGTTAAACAAGGTATGGTTTGGGAAACAGTGCAGCCTTTTCCCTCTACAATGATACTGGGAAAGGATTTTATCATGCAGTCAAGACCGGACGGGCAAAAATCTGTTTTAAACGCTCAAGGGAACGAAACCTTTACACAGATGGCTGATGTTATGAGTTCGATATTTTCCGGTCAAAGCAAAGGGCTTTTGGAAAATTTTGAAGTTTACTTTTTAGGCAGTGTTTCTAATTGGAATATGGGGCTAATGTCCCGGGACAGTATTTTCGCTTCCTTTGTTAAGAAGATAACAATGAGCGGAGATTCCGCAATACGTTCTATCCGGATATTCGAACAAAACGGCGATGTCATTACCTATACATTGTCAAACCCTGTTTATCCGACAGCGCTCAATGATCATGAAAAAGCTTTTTTTACAATTCCGTAATGCAATGCTTCAAAGAAAGAATATCTTCCCTAAGCTTTGGTTTATTATACATTTAGGTCTCCCTGCCCTTTTGGGTNTGTCATTGTTTTTTGCGCCACCCTTAAATTTAAGCACCCAGCTTTTGGATTTGTTTCCGCAGCGATATATGCCAAATATAACGGAGGCGGACAACATGCTTACAGAAAGAAACAGCCGTGAAGCAGTTATCCTTTTTGCATCCCCCGTTTTTGAAAAAGCTAAAAATACGGCTGTTTCTTTTTATGACGAATTTAAAAATGCCACAGGGGTTGACGGCGCCTCTCTTCTTTTTGATTCTGATGCTATCGCAGATATGCTTGAGTATTTTTACAAATACCGTTTTGTTATTGCCGGGAAAAACACCGTTGCATTGCTGGAATCAGGTAAGACAGAAGAAATTGCTATGGATGCTCTCTCTTCGGTGTATGGATCATTTAACTTTATTCCGCTTGAAAATATCGACAAAGATCCTTTTCTTCTCACAGAAAGACGAATGAGGGAATTTCTTTCATCGTCTTTGCTTGCAAGCGGAAACCTTGGCATTAAAGAAGATGTTCTGTCGGCTCAAATGGATGATATGTGGTATGTTATCCTTCGAATGACACTTTCTCCTGGNGCGGTTTCTGTTTCTAACATGAAAAACAATATCATCGGTAAAATATATTCCGCTGCCGCNTTGATTAAAGAAACCGAACCGGGAATGAAATTGTATTTTTCCGGATTTCCTTTTCACAATTACGAAAGCGCTTCCAGTGCACAAAAAGAAATCAGTATTCTCTGTACTATTTCAATGGTTTTTATCCTCTTTCTTTTTATTTTTATTTTCCGTTCGCCCTTGCCTATCATTTTTTCGATACTGGATGTTTTAATCTCTTTGATGCTGGCAACAACTGCCGTTTTTTTAATTTTTAGAACAATTCATGTTTTTACATTTGTTTTTGGCACAACCCTGATAGGAATATGCATAGATTATTCCATTCATTTTTTTATTTCGTGGAAAGGAAAAGCTGCATTAAAAAACGGACAAGAAATTCGTTCTTCTATTTCCAAGAGTTTAATAATGTGTTTAGTAACTTCTACAATCGGTTTTTTTTCCATTCTTTTTACCCCTTTTCCCATTTTTAAACAGTTCTCGGTTTTTGCCATTACAGGGCTTATTAGTTCTTTTCTTACCACCTACTGCATCTATCCGTTATTGAAGCTGCCGGCCGAACGTAAAAGGCAGTTTGGCTTCCTGCATGGGAAAAAAAATTCTATGTATCAAGGCTCATGCAAAACTTCAGTTTTGCATGAGCTACCGCTTAAAAACAGCAGTTTTCGGGCTTTAGACCGAAAACTGCCAGAGCTTCTTGCAAAACTAACCGAGTTTTGCAAGAAGCTCCTTCCTGTATTTAAAATTATTTTTGTTGCAGTTTTGGCAGGAATCATTATTATAATTCTTTGCTTTAATCCCCATGGCCTGGAAATTAAAACTGATTTAAATTCTCTTTACACAATGTCGCCTTTCCTTGAGGAATCGGAAAAACAGGCAGCTATGGTTCTGGATCATGGCTCTTCACCATGGTATTTTATTGTTTCGGGCAGCAGCGCAGAAGAAACGCTAAAGAACGAAGAACAGCTTAGCCTGCAACTGGAAGAAGAAATCGCCAGAGGGAATCTAAGTTCATTCCTGGGAACTACGNTGTTTGTCCCTTCGCTGGAACAGCAAAAGAAAACCTATAAAGCCATGAGCGCCCTCTTGCCNCTCTCTGGCTTGCANTATGAAAGACTTGGATTNCCTGTGGAATATGAGGAAATGTTTAATGCTGAATACGCTGCCGCAGAAATTTATTANCCTCCCGAAGATGTAAAGTTATTNGCNGAAGTTTCCAATCTTTGGATTGGTGAAATAAACGGGNATTATTATTCTTGTGTGTTTCCTTTCCATGCTAAGGATTTAAGCGTATTTAAATCCATTGCAGAGGAACATGATTTTGTGCATTTAATTAATAAGGAAGAAGATTTAAACAGCGATTTTGATATCCTTACAAGGACTATTGTGCTGTTATTTTTTATAGCCTATGGTATTTTGGCTATAATAATTTTTATTGTTTATCCTTGGAAAGAAAGCATAAAAATTTGCTTAACTCCTGTTTTGGCTCTCCTTGCTGTATTGGCTGCGCTGGCTGTCAAAAAAATACCTTTGGGGTTTTTACCCATTTCTGCTCTTATTGTGGTTTTTGGTTTGGGGGCTGATTATATTATTTTCATGGCCAGCAGTAAAAACAGAAAAGATATAAAACTTGCGCGCCTTGCAGTGTTTTTATGTTTTTTTACTTCCTGCCTTTCATTTGGCATTTTATCTTTTAGCAGTTTTGCACCGGTGAATATTTTTGGGTTTACTGTTGCAGTGGGTTTGACTGCAGCTTTAATATTCGCAATGCTTTTGCAAGGAACGGCAAAAGAATAATTCGCGTTTGTCCATGATAGACATATTATGAGCTTGTCTCTAACTTCATTTGGCCTCTCGCTAAGGCATATAAAAAATAGCCACGGATTTTCACGGATTTTACGGATTTCCACGGATTTTTTATTTTATTTTTAAATTCTGTATAAACTCGATGATTATTCTTGGTTT
>WRNF01000235.1 GCA_009776715.1 Treponema sp.
AATCCTTATGTAGCAAGGACTTACGGATACTGCTATTAAAGAAAATAACGCGAATTAGACTTTTCGGAGGGGACTCATTCTTAAAATCCGTGTGAATCCGTTTAATCCGTGAAAATCCGTGGTTTTTGCATATATGGCTTAGCGAGCGGCCAAATGAAGTTATAGACAAGCGTATTATATGAATGCGCTTACTGGCGGCTGCCTGCCAATGGCTTTAACAAAAACGGCCGGTTAATAATAGGCGGCGCTTCTGCTATTTCGGGAAATTCTTCAGGTTTTTCCGGTTGTATACGGAAAAGAATTTCCTGCTCCATAAACTGCTTTTCATACTTTTGGCGGTTTTCAAGTATTCGGCCAATATAATCGAGCGTTGCTTTTGGAGTGCCGTTGTTCTGTACCCGGCCTGTTCCGGCATTGTACATGGCCAAGGCAACAATTTCCGAGCCGCCTGTGTCCAGGCAGTAGCGCAGATGGCTCATTCCGTGCCATGAGTTAACGCTTGGGTTAAAAAAGGCCTGTAAATCCAGGCGCGGAAAAGAACGGCTGTTAAGCTGAAAAAGCCCTCTGTCCACGCTTTTGTTTTGGTTTTTTGAATTTACTGCCTTGGGATTAAAACGGCTTTCTTCCCAGCCCAGTGCAAAAGCAAGGGCGGGCGGAATGTCAAAATCAGCCGCATTAATCAGGATAACTTCCGCAATTTCCCATGATGAGCAAATATTGGCAAAAAATTGAACCACTCTTTCCCTTGATTCCGGGTTTTTAAATAACGACAAGATTGATTCGTAATTTTCCGGATCAATTTCAGAAAAAATCCCGGGTTGATTAATTTCAGGATTTATCGATTGAACGTATCCTGGCATAACTTCTTCCCGCGCAACTTCTTCCGTTACGGTAAGCTGTTCCTCTGCAATACTGGCATTTACATTTTTGCTGCCAATTATTGCCTTGATTGCATCCAGGCTGGGGAATAACAGCAATCCGCTAATTATTAAAGAACCCAGCCAACCGAAAAAAACAGGTATTTTTAATTCTATTTTTCCATAACTAAACAAATTTCCCTCCGAAATTTTTTAATGAATAATGAATAATTAATAATTAATAATAGTTATTATTTTTCAATATATCTAACTCTAATAATCCCTTCTACATGCTTGAGCTGTTCAAGCGTTTCTTCAGGGATTTTTTGCTCCAAACCAATGATATTATAGGCAAATTCATCACGATGCTGATTAATCAGATCGGTTATATTGATGTTTGCCGCAGCAAGGATAGTAGTGATTTGCCCAACCATGTTGGGAATATTGCGGTTCGAGACAAGCAGCCTGTACGGGGACCTCATCTCCAGTTTGCAATGGGGAAAATTAACTGAATTGTGTATATATCCGTTTTCAAGGAAATCAATCAATTGTTTAACCGCCATTAATGCGCAATTGTTCTCTGCTTCGGGGGTAGAAGCGCCTAAATGGGGAATGCATAAGGCATTTTTGCAAGCCAGCAGCTCGGCAGAAGGAAAATCGGTAACATAAGCGGCAATTTTTTCCGATTCTAACGCTTCTATTATATCTGCTTCGTTTACCAGCCCCCCGCGGGCTAAATTAACAACGCGCACCCCTTTTTTCATAAAACGGAATTTTTCCTTGTTAAACAGGCCTTTGGTGGTATCGGTCAGCGCGAGATGCAGGGTAACATAATCTGCCTTTGAAAGCAGCCCTTCCAGGGTATCCGCACGGGACACTTTCCTTGAAAGATTCCATGCCGCATCGACAGATATGAACGGATCATAGCCAATTACCTCCATTCCCATAGAGATTGCATCGTTTGCGGCCATTACGCCAATGGCCCCAAGCCCCACTACTCCAAGAGTTTTCCCCAGAAGTTCTGGGCCTTCAAATTTTGATTTCCCTTTTTCAATAAGATCGGGCACTTCATCGGCGTTATCTGCAATTGAAGATGCCCAATTAATTCCTCCTACAATGTTGCGGGAAGAAAGCAGCAATGCTGCAATTGTTAATTCCTTAACCGCGTTGGCATTGGCGCCGGGCGTATTGAACACCACAATTCCGCGGTTTGTGCATTTGGAAACGGGGATATTGTTTACTCCCGCTCCTGCACGGGCAATAGCCAGCACGGAATCCGGTATTTCGGTATTGTGCAAATCGGCGCTTCGCACCAACATTGCATCCGGATTGGGTATTTCGCTGGCAACCTCATATTTATCCCGAGGAAATAAATCCAGTCCTAAAGGTGAAATTTTATTCATTGTTCTTATTCGAAACATTTTACACTCCATTGAACAATTACATAACTGCAGTTTTGCAATTACATCTTTTCTCGAATTGTTCCATAAATTGAATCAATGCTTCTACCCCTTCAAGAGGCATGGCATTGTAAATACTGGCCCTCATGCCGCCCACAAGGCGGTGGCCTGCAAGATTAATCAGCCCTGCTTGGGCAGCTTCTTTAACAAAACTGCTTTCCAGCCCTATTTTTTTTTCAGCATTTTCCTCCCTTACAATAAAAGGAATATTCATTAAACTGCGGCTTGCTTTTTCAACCGGGGAATAAAACAGTTTTGAATTTTCCAGATATTGATAGAGCAGGCTTGCTTTTTCCTTGTTTATTTGCGCAATGGCTGGAATGCCGCCGAGGTTTTTTAACCACTCCAAAACAAGGCCGATCATGTAGATTCCGTAACAGGCCGGCGTATTGTACAGGGAATTTTCCTGCACATGTATGTCATAACGGAGCATTATGGGAGTAGAAGGCGGCGCATAGCCGATTAGGTCATCGCGGATAATGACCACCGTTACTCCTGCCGGGCCAAGGTTTTTCTGGGCGCCCGCATAGAGCAGGCCGAATTTTGAAACATCAAGCGGTTCGGAAACAGCGCAACTGGAAAAATCGGCCACTAAAGGAATTTCCCCCGTATCGGGAATATTTGCCCATTTTGTGCCTACAATGGTATTGTTTAGAGTGATGTGATAATACGCATCACCGGCTTGGGCTGCGGGCGCCTGGGGAATATAGGTATAACTTTTGTCTTTTGAACTTGCCCTAATATCCACATTGGCAAATTTAGCCGCTTCCTTCGCTGCCTTTTCCGCCCAAATGCCGGTTTCAACAAACACTGCTTTTTTCCCGCTTAAACCGGAATCGCTGGCAGCAAGGTTTAAAGGAACCATTGAAAATTGCAGAGAGGCGCCTCCCTGCAAAAACAAGACCTTGTAATTTTCGGGGATTTCCATTAATTCCCGTAGAAGAGATTCAGTTTTATCCAAAATGAGCATAAATTCTTTTGATCGATGGCTCATCTCCATAACTGATTGCCCGGTTCCGTTAGCATTGCACATCTGTGCAGCGGCTTTTTCCAATACTGGCAGCGGCAATGCCGAAGGCCCTGGTGAAAAATTATAAACTCGATACATACCTTCTCCTTCAATATATTATTATATATTAAATTCTTATATATTAGATTCTTATATATTAATAGCTACGCTTCGTAAGCTATCAGTCACAAAAACATATTTTACCGTCACCTCCGGCGGTAATTTCAATGCTGCCGGGGCAAAATTTAAAATACCCCGTATACCTGCGGCAGCGCATTTTTCGGCAACGGACTGTGCCGCATTAGCCGGAACACAAAGCAGCGCAATTTCTATTCCAAAACGGCGAATTACTTCGGCCAGTTTATACACAGGATACAAAGGCGCAGACGACTGAAGTATTTCCACCCGGTTCACATTTGAATCAAAGCCGGCAGCAAGTTCAAATTCACCCAATTCCGGCGGCTTAAAATTAAGATAGGCTGAACCCAGCCGTCCCAGGCCAACAACACAGAATTTCCTGCAGCGGTTCAACCCAAGCGCTTTTTTAATCAACGGAATGAGCGTTGCCGGATCATACCCTGTATTGCCGCCAATTGAGCCGCCGATTGTTTCGTCTCCGGTTTTCCCTGCAATCATCCCAAGGCAGGAAATATCTTTACGAATGGTATCCCTTGTCCATCCGGTTAAATGTTCTACCTGCGCAGACGTAACCGGTCCGGATTTTCCTGCTGTTATGTGCTTTTCCAGCAAATGTAAAAGCATTAAAAACCTTTCTTTTGCCGGTTGCGATAGTACAAGCACAGTGCCTCCTGTGAAATATTTCACATATAGAATGGACGTTTTTTAAAAAAATGTCAAGTAGGGCTACTGCAAATTTACTGCAAAATCAGAAAAATATGCCATAAGTAAATTTTTGCAGGACTGCAACAAACCTTGCCGCGGGCTAGACGGACGCTAAGGAATTTATTG
>WRNF01000236.1 GCA_009776715.1 Treponema sp.
CCGGAATTTTTGTATTGCCTGATGGTCACGGCTTAAAATTGCCTCTGAATGTTTTGTTCCGTAGCGGTTTATGTGGGCAATTGCTTCATCGCATGAACTAACTGTTTTAACAGCAAGAATATTGTCAAGAAATTCTGTTTCCCAGTCTTCTTCAGTTGCATCTTTTACCTCTGCCTTTGCAGCGGCTTTTGATTCCGCATCGCAGCGCAATTCGGCTTTGCCTGCAAGCCGGGCTGCCAGAGGCGGCATTAATGCGGCAAGGGCATCCCGGTGTATCAGAACGGTTTCTACGGCATTGCACACACCCGGCTTTTGCAGCTTGGCGTTGGCGATAATTTCAATTGCCTGAGAAATGTCCGCGCTGGGTTCAACGTAAATGTGGCAGTTGCCTTCGCCTGTTTCAATTACCGGAATGCGGGCATTTTCTACCACCCTGCGGATCAGTTCTTTTCCTCCACGCGGAAGCACAACGTCAATCCAGCCCCTTGCGGCAAGGATTTCGTCTACGTCTTTCCGGCTGCCGGGATTTGCAGGATCAAATGCCGCAGGATCGGAAAGTGCAACCGCATCGGGAATGCCGCCGCCTGCCTGCAGCCCTGCTTTTATTGCCGCCACCAGCGCTTTGTTCGATTCCAGCGCCGAGGATGAACCCCGCAACAGGATAGAGCATCCTGCCTTATATGCAAGGGCGGCGCAGTCAACGGTGACATTTGGCCGCGATTCATAAATAATTGCCGCTACGCCCATTGGCACTGTTATCTGCTCAATAAAAAGGCCGTTGGGCAATGTCCAGCCGGCTTTTACTTTGCCGACAGGATCATCCTGTTTTATTACAATTTCTATTCCTTCAATAATGCCGTCTAGTCGTTTGCCGTTAAGAAGCAGCCTGTCGACAAGGCTTTCTTTCATGCCGCCGGAGCGGGCTTTTTGAACATCACAATCGTTTGCAGCAAGTATTTTTGCCCTGTCTGCGTCAATGGCGGCGGCAGCGCCGGCAAGCGCTTTGTTTTTTGCATCGGCCTTTTCTTTAGCCAATTGCGCCTGAGCCTGTTTCAAAGATGAAAAAATATTTTGCATAAAATTTACTCCAGTGGCTTAAAACTATAACCGGAACCTAAACTTTCTACCATGCCTATGCCCGGATACACAACGTGCATGCCGCCAATGGGAATTTTATTTTTTGCTGCATAGTCCAGAATTTGCCTGCGTGAAGCAGCGGCGGCAACTGGATCCATGTCATAAGAAGCGGAAATGTCCGGTTCTGCAAACTGGACAAGCGCTATATGCAGAAAATCACCGCCAACAATCAATTTATCTGTGCCGTTTTCAATTAAAAAAACAGTATGGCCTGGAGTATGCCCATAATTGGCGAACGCAGTAATTCCAGGAAGCAGCGGTTTAAGATTTGAAGCAAGCGCCCCCGGGTCAAAGGTTATTACATTTTTACCGTAAGCAGCTAAAGCCAAAACTGCCGCCTCGTTTTTATTGGTGTTGGTAAAATAATTATATTCTGCCTTTGAAACATACACTTTTGCTTTCGGAAAATTTGCTTTACCGTTATTGTGCAGCCCGCCAAAATGATCTCCGTGTAAATGGGTAATTAACACAACGTTTATCTTTTCAGGAGCGGCCCCCAGTTTTTTCAGTTTTTCGATAATTACGCCGTTAAAACCGGTTCCGGTGTCTATAAGGATATTTTTTCCCGAAGCTTTAACCAGAAAGGCATTTGCTGTATGCATAAAACCGATAGAAGGAATATAACGGGATAAAATGCCATCATTTGCGCCAACTAAAATGGACGCATTGCCTTCACGCTGGGTTTCTACCAGCATATTAACCTCAAATTTTCCTACTTTCCATGTAAAAATGCCATCGCTTTCGGATCCAAAAACACCGGCAATTATACCGCCAAAAAATAAAATAAAAAACACTGTCTTTTCCATGCTGTCTCCTCAATTTATTATAATTTATTCAATGCTTATGTGTCAATATACTGAGGTTACAATTTAATCCAACAGTCATTTGAGCAAATTATTTTGATGATGACATTAGTATATTATAGTGGTTGAAATTTGGAGTCTGTCGGACTTTAGTCAAATTAGGTCTTTTTATCAAACTGACAGTTGGATTTAAATAAAAATTTCTTTTATATAATTACAATACTCCATAGGGGTTAATATACTCTATAAGTGTTGTTTTGGTAAGTATTTTAAAACTAAGAATTTATAGTATTTCAAACTCATAAAAATAAGTCCAAAAGGGGCGGTAATTCACATAACGTTTCGGTTAGTGTTCCGCTGTCCGTTATTCGCAAGAGGCATATTTCTTCAATGTTTTTGCCACAGCACCGATACCCGCAAGCAGTTCCTCAAAATATGATTCTATTCTGCCTCCAAGCCCAGCCTTGTAGAGGTTTAGGCCGAAAATATTGCTGTTGGAAAGAATTGGTTCAAGTGCTGCATGGAAAGGCCCTTTTTGGCTAAGCTTAATTCCTTCAAGCAAAGGTTTGATGGAAGCATACAGCGGGTCAGGGCTGATGTCAAATTGATTGCCCCTGTCATCAATGCCCAAAAGGTAACGCAGCCATGCGGCAAGCGTTAGGGGAATAAATGTCAGCGATGCAGCAGGCAGCCCTCTGGCAGCATACGCCTTTATCGTTCCGCCGAAACGAATGGGAATTTTTTGCGAAGAATCTGTTGCAATGCGCTGGGGCGAATCGGGAATAAAGGGATTGGGCAGACGGACATTGATAACCTGATCGATAAATTCCTTTGGATTAATTATTCCGGGATCAATTACAACCGGAAGGCCCTCGCGGTATCCAATGCCCTCAATCAATTTTACCAAATCCGGATTTTTCATTTCATCGCTGATTCTGGAATATCCCAGCAGGCAGCCGAAAATTGCCAGAGCGGTATGCAGAGGGTTAAGGCAGGTGCATACCTTCATTTGCTCAACTTTATCCACCGTCTCCCTGTCGGCAAATAAAACACCCGCTTCTTCCAGCGGCGGCCTGCCGTTGGGAAAAGCATCTTCCATTACAAGGTATTGGGTTTCCTCCGCATTAACAAAGGGGGCAGTGTAGGTGTGTTTTTCCGTAACAATTTCCTGCATGTCATCCAATCCAGCTTCAATAAGCATAAGCCGCACGCTGTCATCAGGGCGGGGGGTTATTTTGTCAATCATTGTCCAGGGAAAAGAAATTTTTTGCGGATTTTGCATATATTCAAGAAAACCTTTTTCGGTAAAGCCTTTTTCTGTCCAGCTTTTTGCAAAGGCCTCCATTGCTGCATAAAGCCTATCTCCGTTATGCGAACAGTTATCCATGCTTACCAGGGCAAGGGGATGCGCTCCTTTGGCATAACGTTCATGGCACAAAGCGCAAATGCGCCCAAGATAACTTTTTGCGGCATCCGGCGGCTTGCCTTTGTCTTCGGCAATATCGGGCAAAAGAATTCCGTCACGGTCAAAGAGGCTGTAGCCTTTTTCCGTAATGGTAAAGCTGGCCATTTGCAGGGAAGGCTGTGTGAAAATTTCCTTTAATGCGGCAATTTTCCTGTCAATGCGATAGGATGCGGCAACAGAAGCGATTACTTGCTTGCTTGCGCTTCCGTCCGCCTTGAGCGTTACTAGCAGGCTAAGATTATCGAAGGGGCTAAAGCATTTGTCGATAATTTCCCCGTCGTAGCCTTCCGCCGCTGCAATTCCGGTTTGCATCAGCCCTTTTTCCAGCAAGGCCTGGGCCAGTGCAGCCGGAAATGCGCGGAAAATATTGCCCGCTCCAAAATGCACCCACTGGGGCGCTTTCGCGGTCGCTGCAATCATTGCTTCTCTGTCAAATTGAGGCAAAACGATTTCTGCTTTTTCCCATTGGGCAATGTTGGCCAGTTCAAGATTGTTTAAATGCATATTGGCATATTTTATCACAAGCTCTTGGAAACGATCAATTGCATTAGCATTGCTTCTTATTTTTACTATGAACCAAGACTAGGACTTTGTTCATTCCTATGAAAAAAAAAGAGAAAAAACACCGTTTTTGAGCTTTTTTTATTCTGCAAACTCCGTAAGGAGCCCCAAAATCGTAGATTTTAGTGGTTTTTAACCCAATGTCAACAAGTTATGAGAAAAGTATTAGAAAATAATCACGCAGAGGCGCAGAGATCGCTTACGACGCAAAGCTGGTGTTCGGTATTTTTTTCTTAAAATTTGAGAAATTTGTACTATTTTGTGTTGTTTTAAATTAAGTTTTCGAACAAAAACTCTGCGTCTTTGCGTCTCCGCGT
>WRNF01000237.1 GCA_009776715.1 Treponema sp.
CCTTCGGTCGGCAAGTGTAAGGAAAATTATTATACGTCGCCGCTAAAGCGGCTTGTACTACCGTGTAAATCCGTGTGCATTTGACATCCAATGCCACCAAGGGCGGCTAATTGAAGTTAGATACAAGCCCCCGCTAAAAGCAGGGAGTCTTATTTTTCTAATTTTCTTCAAAAAAGCTGTTAATTGAAAAAGAAGAAAATCCTTCGCTTTTAAGACGGGAACGCATTAAACGGCAGGCGGCAGGATCCTTGAAACTTAGGGCGGGTTTTTGCTTTTTTTGCAATTTTTCCGCAAAACATTTTAGCAGTTGCAATTCCGTTTCTTCGTCAAGGGCCTGCCGCAGAGCCGGTTCAATGACATCACGGTCAATGCCGCGGGAGGCAAGGGCTGTGAGCAGGCGCCAGGGACTGGAAACAGACTGCAGACCGCCAACAGCCCGGCAGATTCGGGATTCCAGCCATAACTTTGCATAGCGGCTATCGTCAAGAAGGCCCAGCGAACAGAGCCTGTCAATAACTGCCCTGACGCAGGAAGGCTTGTGCCCCTTCTTTTCCAGTTTAAGCCTAAGGCCAAAACAATACTGTTCAGCGCGGGCAATCAACTGAAGGGCGTTTTTTTCCGCTCTAAGGCAGGCCGATGCAAAACGGAAGCCCTCTTCCTGAGCGCTTGAAATTACAATATTGTGGGAAATTGCAGAGGCGCCAAAGAGACTTTCGATGCCTTGAATATTTTCGTCATAACAGACAGGGGGAAGATAATGCACATTAAATGAAAAAACAGAACTATCAGAGAGTTCTATGCGCCTGATGTCTTCATTTGCTTCCGATTTTACAGAAACAATAGCAATAGAATCCAATCTAACGTTTAGAGAACTGGAAGCGCCGTCTTGCCCCGCGTAAACCGTATTTTTTTCGTTCTACCATGCGGGAATCGCGGGTAAGGAAACCGTTACTCCTTAAACTGGCATAATTTTCCTTATCTGCCTGGCATAAGGCACGGGCAAGACCATGGCGGCAGGCTCCTGCCTGCCCGCTGGTTCCTCCGCCGTACACATTTATTAGAATATCAAATTTGCCTTCGTTTGCTGTTACCACCAAGGGCTGTTTAACCATTATNACCAACTCTTCACGAGGNAAATANTTTGTCAATTCNTTGCCATTAATTGTAACATTTCCTTCTCCGGATCGAANATACACTCTTGCAACAGAGGTTTTCCTTCTGCCTGTTCCTATTCCAAGATTTTTAATCATCATTTGCTCCTATGTTATTTTCCCCGTTATTATTTTCTGCACTATTTTCTTCTTTTTTTACATTATAAATCGACAGGTCTATTTCCGTTGGCAGTTGAGAGGCATGAGGATGGTCTGAACCGGCATAAACCTTAACGTTTTTAGCCAATTTCCTGCCTAGAGGACCCTTTGGCAGCATTCCTTTTATTGCATTTTCCAAGGGCCATGTGGGATGGGCGGAAATGAGTTTTTCAAAACTCCTGGTTTTTAAGCCTCCGGGATACCCTGTATGCCGGTAATACATTTTCTTTTGGGTTTTCCTGCCGGATACTGCAACTTTATCAGCATTGATTATCACGACATAATCCCCAATTTCCTGATTGGGCGTAAATATTGCTTTATTTTTTCCCCGGGCAATAAAAGCAGCTTTCGCCGCAACTCTGCCCATAATTTTTCCTTCAGCATTAATTATAAACCATTCCCGCTTTACTGATGCGGGTTGTACAAATACAGTCTTCATTTTCACATTCTATCAAAAAAATAAAAAAAAGGTCAAGCACTGATTTTCAAAAACTGGCTGTTGAAAAAGCATCTTATTGTTCTCCTGCNACCCAACGGCGGATCACNCTGTCCAGACGGTGAATATCCAGCGGTTTTGAAAGCACATCCTGAAAACCCCATTTAAGGAAAATGTCGGTATTGCCGGTAAGCGTATTGGTGGTAAGGGCAATGATCGGCACAGTCCTGGAATACTCACTGCCAATTTCATTGCGTATTTTATGCACTATCTCTCTTCCGTCCATACCGGCCATCATGCGGGTCATAAAGATTGTATCGTACTGCGGTTGAGCTTTGCGGACAAGATCGATCGTTTCCTGTCCGCTGCTAACGCAATCTACCAGTATTCCGTAAGGTTCAATCATTGCTTTAGCAACGCCAAGATTCAAAGGCCCATCGTCTACAATAAGCACCCTTTTCCCGGGAAGCTGCACACGGTTAAGATCGGCATTTTCCCTGCGCCTCTTTTCAATATATTTAAACTTTTTAAGGTCTTCTGCAACATCGGCATGAATAATTTCATCGTCAACATATTTTTGAGGAATCCGTACCGAGAAAACAGAACCTTTACCGACAATGCTTTCTACTGAAATTTTGCCGTCCATTAGATCGGTCATTCTTTTGGTCAGGGCAAGGCTTAACCCGGCGCCCTTTAAGCTGCGCATATTGCTGGTATCCTGGTTGCTGTAATCCAGGAAAACGCTGTCAATATCCTCCGGTTTTATGCCGGTGCCGGTATCTGAAACAGAGGAAACCAGCCATATTATATCTCCTTCTTTTTCTGTTGCAATTTTCCATTCAACAGTTCCTTCACTGGTATCATTAAAGGCATTGATCAACAGGTTATTGAATACCTGCCGTATACGCAAACCATCTCCGACAAGACGGACAGGCAGGTTATCTGCCGGCATAATTTGAAAACTGATTGGCTTGGAACCAATATGAGAAATGTTGTTTTTTACCGTTTCGTTGATTAAATCCGGCAGATTATATTTGCCGGCAAACATTCCGAATTTGCCCGATTCCATATTGGAGATATCAAGCAGATCATTGACAACGCCCAAAAGATTAATGCCCGTTCCATACACTTCTTCAATATTCTGAACAACATCATTGGGCAGGCCTCTTTGGGTAAGGCTTAAATCGGAAAAACCGATAATTACATTTAACGGAGTGCGCATGTCATGGCTTAAATTGGAAAGGAAGGTAGTTTTTGCTTTGGCAAGCGCTTTTGCCAATTCAAAAGGCTTTGCAATTACGCCCGATGCAAGGGCAGCGGCAATCATGCCAAGCCCAAAGAATATTAAGCCCGAAATTATCAGCAAATAACGAATCTCGTAAAAAGAACTTTCTGCAACAGGGGTAATAACGGCCAGGGCCCAGTCATCCTCCAGGAGCCAGTCAAAGGACTGCATGGCAGATTCACGTGCTGCTTGTTCTCCCTCAGATAACCCAAAAGTTTCCAATTCAACCGAGGCGCCAATCGGCATAAATGTAATAATATTGTCTATGCTTTCACCGCTGCTGTCATCAGGCATGGTAAAACGGTCGGAGCCAATTTCACCGTCAATCATTTTTCTGACAACTCTGGCTGCATCATCGTATTCTGCATTATCTTTGGCAAGTTCCAGGAAATTGCGCTGCTCCAATACCCATTTATAGTTAGCATCCACAGCGGAAATGATTTTTCCGGTTTTATCGACTATTGTGACATTTCCGGTTTCCTTGTTCATTTTAAAAAAGGCGCTGTTTACAGTAATTACCACAATTCTGGTATTTGTCCCTTCTTCGGCGGCGTAAGGATCCTCTGGCAAGAGAATGTAAAAAACAGATTCATCCGGCGAAAGCAGGTACGAAGAAGACACGGCTTTTTTGCCTTCAAGCGCTAAATTTGCCAATGCGTTTAAATTTCCGTTTACTTCGGGCAAATGATAATTGAGGGGATATGACAATACTTGCCCAAAAAGTTTGGATGCTCCTCTGCCTCCAGATGAAACAAAAACCGAAATCGCCATTAAATCTGCATATTCTTCTTTGTAACCTTCAAAGGTATAAGAAATTTCCTCGTAAATATTTAAACTGCCCGGAGTGTTTTTAATTACTGAGGCAATTGAAGAAGCGTCTCCCACAAGCTTGTTGATTTGGCTTGTAACGTTCTGATTGGCCATAATGACCATTTCCTGCATTTTGGTTTTAAGAGTTTCCAGTATCCGGCTCTGCGCCGAAGAAACGCTGATTATTACGCTCGAAGCGGTAATCACCAAAACAATCCCCATGATGATGAGAAAAACTTTAATGCGAATTGACATGATTGTCTCCTTATACACCTCCCTCTCTTAAATTATAGTTTATTCTATAAAAAATTGAAAGAGGAATTCCAGGAAAAATGTATTTTTTATTTCTACTGCAGCCCTTGTATTTTCTCCATTTTCTTGCGAAAATGTGCGAAAATACATATAAAAAGGAAGGTGTCCGAAGAAGTTCCTAACTTT
>WRNF01000238.1 GCA_009776715.1 Treponema sp.
GGGGGAAAAAAGAAATGATTGATCCCCTTACCGGAAAAACAGTGAACGCTCAACTTGGGAGCGACAGGCGGCTTAGGACTATTTACGATACCAACATCCGAAGCGCTTATCAGGAAGGCCGCTGGGAACGGGCGCAGGAATCAACCGCCCATCCATATTTGATGTATCGGGTTGGCCCATCTAAAAGCCATCGGAAGGAGCACTTGGCCTGGGACGGGCTTGTGCTCCCAAAGGACGATCCATGGTGGGACAGCCACTACCCTCCCAACGGCTGGGGTTGCAAGTGCTGGACAATGGCAGTGAGCGAAGGCCGAAAACAGAAGCTTAAGGAAACAGGGATCAGTGTCCCGCCTTCTGTTGATGGAGAGCCAGGGTATACAGTGAAAGTCAAAACCCAAGCGCCGAAAATAACCTACAAATACTTTGTGAATGAGCGCAAGGGAACTGTTGAGCCTGTCCCGATTGGTATCGATCCTGCTTTTAACTGGAATGTGGGCAAGGCAGGGCGTGATGTCGAAGCCCTGGAGAGAAAAATTGAAGAAGCTCGCTCCATGTTGCAGAGCGAGCCTGTTGCTTTAGAAAAAATACAAAATATTGCTGGGATCAAAGATGTTTCTCTGCCAAAAATCCCGGAAAATGTACAGGAAGGGATTTTGGATGGATTTAAAGCTGTATTGGGCAGATATCCGAATATGCAAGGGCAATTTTTGCAGCTTAATGATCTGGAAACTCGTAAAAATGTTTTTGCATCATGCGTAATAGATAACGGTGCAATTTCTGTTAACCGTAAATTTTTCAAGAACATTTCGACACTAGCCACAGAATATAACGAAGAAGTAAATACAAAATGGTTTCCAGAGGGTACAGACTGGAAAGCTATTATTGTTCATGAGATAGGACACAGGGTTAATGGAATTTTAAAATGGCAGTATTGGACAGCGCTGAAAGGTGTTCCAGTAGAGAAATATATAAAAGAAAAGGCTTTAGCAAATCTTGGCCTCAATGATATTGACATAAGAAGAGAACTTTCTGGGAATGCTGGTCTAAATTCTCAAGAATTTTTAGCTGAAGCATTTTCTGAATTTTTTAACAGCAAAGCCCCAAGAAGGCTTGCAAAAGAAGTAATAAGGCTGGTAGACTTGGCTATGAAAGGAAAACTTTTATGACCATAAAACAGCCTGGCTTTTATGATTCGCCCTTTCTTGTTAAGGAGATGGATAATTGGCATTTAAAGCCAGATGCTCCTGAAGATTTAAAAAAAGAGTTTGAAGAATACATGAGTGACTTTAGGCACAGCAATGGCCATACTGACCCTGAAGATAAATCGTAATCATTAACCCTCGTTAAACCACATTTTAATTCCTCCCCAGTTACCCTTATCCTACGCGCCATAATAACCTCCTTTATTGCATAAGGTCTTGGCGGTAAGACTTATTCCGCCGTACGGGGGTTTTACCTTCTTTCCCCCGTACTTATTTTTTAAGGACAATATGCGGCTCTATCTTTCGGGAAAAATAAGCGGTAACGAGAATTATAAAAAAGACTTCGCCTCTGCCAAGGCAAAACTGGAAAATGCAGGATATGACACTTGTGATCCTACGTCCTTCGATTTTCCGGAAGATGTTCCTTGGGCAGAAGCAATGAAATATGACATAAAAAAAATGCTCCATTGCGATGGCGTGGCTTTGCTTTCAAATTGGCAGGAATCCAAGGGGGCATGTATTGAGGCAAGATTAGCGATAGATTTGGGAATGACAACCATGCCCATTACAGCATGGCTTAAAGGAGAAGGTATGCGGCCCCACGACCCGAGCGGTAGCTAAGGGAAAAGGGCCTGTACTTTTGTTAATTATTTAGCAGGGTTGAGCAGTGGTAGCTCAAGGGGCTCATATCCCCTTTGTTGCTGGTTCGATTCCAGCCCCTGCCAAAACCCAATTTGGCATGGCCGACTTCGGGCGCGGCCTGTTCCGCCGGTGAGAGCAACCGGCTGGCTACTGGTGCAGGCGCTAACGCAAACCAGATATTTCGAGTGGTTAGAAAATCACTTCAACGGGTAGCAATCGGAACCGCGGATTGTCCGGGGTTGGTTTAGCGGGTTTCCCCCGGGAGGGACGCCTCTCAGGGGATTATTTGAAAAGGAAAGATGGAGATTGATTATTTATCTAACTTTTCTTTTAGATAAAAATAATTTACTAATTGTCCAGTTGTAAAAATATTTTGTATCAGGTCAACAATTAACATTAACGAATTTAAAAAAAACAAACATTCAAAGAAGAAAACTATAATATTCCCCAATGAAGCAAAGGTATCTGAGACAACTATTTTTAATGTTAAAGGTTTAGATAGCGTTATTAAGATGGCAATAAACAATGGGATAAGCTGTGCAAGGGCTGTAATAGAAAATGCTGCATTAAGTTCTTGATAAAGACTATAAGCATTTTCGTCATGGACATCAGTCTCGGCCATCCTTTCAAGGTTCTTTTCGCTTATCTGGCTGATGCCAATTGCAAAGGCAGCAAGAGCTAAACCAATAATGGTTGGCAGAATCGCAAGAATAAGACCTGTTGTTATTTCTATATAAGAAAGCTGGTCGTCAGGGAAAAACCATAACAATACTGATAAAACCAGACTTATAACAAGGGCCACTACGAAAAAATTATGGAAGATTAATTCTTTAAATGGCCTTATAGCGAAAATCCCTTTTAACCCTGTAGTGAATTTCTTCAGCACCTTTTCACGAAGATCGTTTTGCATCTCTAAACCGCTTTTTAAGAGTATTATAAAGAGAAACCCTTGCCTTTTCAACCGAATCAGAGGAAACCTTAAAAATACTTGGATGTTCTTCGGTATTTATTGTTTCTTTTTTTTCCTGTTCATTAATAATTGTAGCAATGGCTCTTCCATTACTTTGGGCAAGTCCTAGCATCCCCTGTAGTACCTTGCCTTTATCTATTTTAAGTTTGCCGCTCGAATCTGGTTGAATGTCAGTAGCAAGTTTTCCAATGCTTGAAGATTTCAAGTCATTGTCTATAAAGGCAGTTGCAGCTTTGTTGATGTCAGCATTGCTTGGACTGATTTCTATGTGAACATTTCTTATTTCCTTCGCTGAGAGGATTTTATTGAATTCATCAATCGATTGCTCAATGGTTACTTCAACCGCCATGTTTTGTTCTACATCCTTTGGGTTAAATATTCCCATCAGTATCTTTTTTATTGAAGATAACGATATTTCGGAATTTTTATATATGCCAACCCGATGCAGGTCAGGGAAAAAAACAAATTGTGCTTCTTTTGGATTCGGGAAAAGATTCCGTGATATTTCATAATTTACAATTTCAAGGCTGTCTATATCCATAGCCTGATTTCCAACCTTTAGGAAGCGGCAAAATAATCCATGCAAGCAATTTAGTTCTTTATCATGAAAAAGCTGTCTGATTATTCCGGAATGTTCTACGGTTATTTTCCCCATTTGCTTCTTGTTAAAGGCATTTTCAAACAAACCTCGGTAAGTGTCAACTGTTATTGCATCATCGCTTGTGATTTTTATATTAAGTACATAAAATTGGAATTCCTTCACCTTCGATTTTTTTTCTTCTTTCTTTTTAGCCATTTTACTACTCCTTATTCCCCACTAAATCCTAAAAATTTCCTATCCCACCGGATGCCGGCTGATCCGGAGGTTCATGTTAAATAAAGCTCAGTTAGCGCTAAACTCGTCCCATGCAAGTTGTAGCGATGCAATTGCTAAATCGCTGGCTTTTCGTTTTTCAAAATAAGACATAAGCCGTTTTTGCGTATTGGCTTCTTTGGGAAAAGTATCATCAAGCAAAGCGTCACGGGCTAAATCACCAACTTGATCCGGCCTTTCTTTTTGCTTCTTTAGCCATTGATAAAATCCCTTTTTCACAATCTCTTCCCTCACTCCTCAAATTCCAGTGCCTGAAGCTCCCAATTATCCTTATCAATCTGTCTAACTACCCCAGCAAACCGGGTTCTAACCATTACCCCCAAATTGTTTTGGGAATCTACCCAACTACTGATTCTATAATCAAAGCCCTCTTTGGTTATCTGGCAGTCCGGCTCTGTAATCCACTCAAATTTTGCAGATGCTGGACTCACCAAATATTCTTTTACAAAGTTTTGCATCATGACATAAGCCATGGTTTTATTATCCTGCGTTTTCCATGCGTTAGGATCTTCTTTCACTACAGGGGCGGTCCAGAAAAAACCAAAATATATC
>WRNF01000239.1 GCA_009776715.1 Treponema sp.
TTCTTAAAATCCGTGGAAAGCCTCCCTTCGGTCGGCAAGTGCAAGGAAAATTATTGTACGTCGCCGCTAAAGCGGCTTGTACTACCGTAAAATCCGTGAAAATCCTTCTAATCCGTGAAAATCCGTGTGCATTTGACATCCAATGCCACCAAGTGCGGCTTTAGTTTGAAGTTACAGACAAGAAAAAGATCTTTAAGCCTTTTGCCTAATCTTGAACGGATTGATGGATTTCTCCAATTTGGCAACAGCGTTCCTTGTGTTTTCCGCTATTTTTACCACCGTCTGCGCATTGCCGGTAAGGGCATGTACATATTCATCATAATTTGACACNTTTTCATTTACGCTGCGGCTAATATCAGTAAGGCTGCTGCATGATTCTACNGCCTCGGATGCGCTTGTTTTCATTGTATTGGATGCNTTNTCTACATTATGCGTAATATTGTTAATGGCGGTAATTGATGAAAGGAGTTGTTTGGATCCAAAACCCTGTTCCTCGGTGGCATTTTTTAAAAGCGCGGTAATTTCTTCAACATGGTGAATTTTGTTAATCATGTTGTCGAAAGAGTCCACCACATGGCTGGCAGATACGGCAATTTCCCTGATTCTTTTTTGCAGCGAAAGAATGGTCGTGTTGGAACTGCTGGACTGCTGGGCAGTGGTCTCCGACAGTTTGCGGATTTCCTGGGCAACAACGGCAAAGCCTTTGCCGGCTTCTCCGGCATGAGCTGCCTCAATAGCGGCATTCATGCTTAACAGGTTAGTTTGGGTCGCAACATCGGCAATAACCTTGTTCATNTCTGCNAGNGCCCTGGATTCTTGTTCAATTAATTTAGCCGCCTCGGCGCTTTCCGACAGCCGCTTCTTTTCTTCCAGCGAGGATTGCACCAATTCAAGGATACGGCTATTTACAAGAGCGGTATTGTTTTCAATGGAATGAAGGTTTGCAGCCATTTCCTCGATAGCCGAGGATGCATCGCCAATCTGGGAACTTTGTTCCTTAATTCNTAAATTAAGGTTTTCAATTTCATCCATTACCCTGTTAACGGCATTTTCATTCTGTATAATGGACTTGTTTTCCAATTTTATATTTTTTAGCACAAATTCCATTGTCTCGGTTACTTTAATAATATTTGATTGTGCATCATTTGCTGAAAGGGAAAGGGTCTCTGCCACNTTGGCGATGTCGCTGCTTGAATCTTTAATTTTCCGGACNAGTTTGCTTATGCCGTCAGCAAAGCTGTTAAAACCGACAGAAAGGGCTGAAGCTTCCTGTGTTGTAAAATCCGGCGGAGAAGAGGTTAAGTCTCCGCTTGAAATTTCATTAAAAGAATGCACAAGATTACGGAAGGGCCTGGTAAGCCGATAACTGAAAGCAACTGCAATTCCTCCCGCAGCAACTGTCAGGCATAACGCCACAATAATGACTGTTAGAAAAATATGCCTTACTTCGATCCAAAAAGTATCCAGAGATCCGGTAGAAACCAGAAACCAGTCAGTTCCATCAACCGGAGCGGAACACAAATAATTGCCTTCAGTAAAAGTAACGCTTACATTGTTGGTTATTATTGCATTTTTATTGTTTATGGGCATTTCGTCAAAGAGATTTTTTTCCAGCACATACGATTGATCTTTATGCACCACAAAAAGCCCGGTATTGTCTACNATAAAAGAAGAACCGTCCGGGGTAATTTTTTCAATGTCAATAATTTCCGAAAGAATATCCAGCGTAACATCAACAGCAATTACTCCNGTAATGATTCCTTCATCATTTTTAACGGCGGTGGAAAAAGTAACTACCAGTTTTTGGGTCAAAGCATCCAGGTATGGATCCACTATCATAATCCTTCCCGGGTTGGCCATTGCCGCCATGTGCCATAACCTTTTCGGCGGGTCCCAACTGTAATCCCAATCCGGATCGGTAGATGGATACCAGCCGTCNCCGGAAACCCAATACCCGCCTGGATCNTACATGGAAGTAACCGTTCCGTAATAATAATCAAGCACNGTAGGATACTGGCTCATAATTCTGGTTAGGACTTCCCCCATGATTTCCTGGGAGGGCAGNACATTTAAATAAGAGGCGCCGCAAATAATCATTTCTTTGTATGGAACCAATGCTTTTTCAAGGTAGGTTGTCATGCACTCCATGGTTATTCTAGCTTTATCCCTGATATTTTCCTCGGTTATGTGCCGCATATTGACATAAAAAATGGCCGTTACTGTTGAAGCAATTGCCAAAACCAAGCCAAGACATAAAATCATAATCTTAATGTATAAAGAAAGATGTTTTTTCCTCATATATAAAATATATATTTTTTCATATGAAAATGCAAGTGAAAATAGAAATTTTTCATATAAAAATATCCCCAAACAATGAATTGCAGAAAATTTACCTCACTATAAAATTTACAACGTATTCTTCTTGACAAAATATTTTTTTTTTGCTATTTTAAAAAAACATTATATTTACGGAGGAAAAAGGTGAGCTTGCGGAAAACCAGCGACACGGACAGTGACCCTTACGGTAGTAAGAACTATACCGCGGGCATGCCTAAACTGTCCGTTCCTGCTGCCATAACAGCCTAATAAGCACGGCGCTTATTAGGCTAGAACTGTTTTGTGTCATCCCCCAAAAAAAGCATTAACCAGGAGGATGCCTATGAAAAACGAAATTTTGTTAATGATCAATGCCGATGCTATCGACATATTAAAACTCAAGTCATTACTTGCAGAAACAAACATAGTCGATATTGCGGAAATATTTGATCAATTGAACAAAGAAAAAACTATCAAATTGTTCAGATTTTTGCCCAAAACCATAGCTGCGGACGTATTTGCCTATGTAGACAGCGACCGTCAGCAGATCATAATTGAAGCTATGACCGATACGGAAATAGGCGAAATAATGAACAAGCTCTTTGTAGATGACGCAGTTGAATTTATCGAGGAAATGCCGGCCAGTGTCGTTAAACGCGTATTGAAAAATGTACAGAGCGAAAAACGGAAGCAGATAAATCAAATTCTGCAATATCCGGAAGATTCAGCCGGAAGCATAATGACCACTGAGTTTATTGATCTTCGTGAAGATGTAACCGTAAGGGAAGCTTTTGACATTATTCGCAGTACAGGCATAAATAAAGAAACCATTTACAACTGTTATGTGATCCGCTACGACAGGCTTTTAACCGGAATGGTTTCTGCAAAAACATTAATGCTTGCAAAACCGGAGGAACGGATTGGCGATATTATGGATACCAATCTGATGTATGCTTACACTACCGATGATCAGGAAATTATTGCAGACCGGTTCCAAAAGTACGATTTGCTGGCAATGCCTGTTGTGGACAAGGAACAGCGGCTGGTAGGCATAATTACCGTTGACGATATTGTTGAAATTATTGTTGAAGAAAACACTGAAGATATCGAAAAGATGAGCGCCCTTGCGCCATCCGATGAACCTTACATTAAAACCGGCGTTT
This sequence comes from Treponema sp., assembly GCA_009776715.1. The sequence goes on from WRNF01000239.1 coordinate 3,480, forward strand.
TCAAATTGGCAAAAAACCGAATCCTTTGGCTTTTAGTACTGATGCTTTCCGCTACGCTTACCGGATCTGTTATTTCCAGTTTTGAAGAAGGCCTCTCTCTTTTACCAATCCTGGTTACCTTTATTCCTATGCTTATGGATACCGGCGGCAATGCAGGGTCTCAGTCGTCTACTCTGATCATCCGCGGTATGGCAGTAGGCGAAATCCGTGCAAAAGACATTCTTAAGGTAGTGTGGAAAGAGACGCGAGTTGCCTGCCTCTGCGGTCTTGGGTTAGGCATAATAAACAGCATTCGCATATATCTGATGAACGAAAAAAACCTGATGTTGGCAATTACCGTTACCCTGGCGCTTTTCTGCACAATTTTTATTGCAAAAATTGTGGGCTGCATTCTGCCTATTGCTGCGAAAAAAATAAAAATAGACCCTGCAATTATGGCAGCGCCGTTAATAACCACCATTGTGGATGTGTTATCGTTACTTATTTTCTTTTCAATAGCCAAGTTGATTTTACTGTAAGTTGAATATAAGGAAATGAAGATAACCTTCATTGCAGGAAAAATTGCAGTGTTGCAAATACTGCTGCAGACTGTGCTTAAAAAAAGACGTTTCGTAAAGGTACGCTATGAATCTGTCGCGTAGGAATGGACAAAGTCCGACAAACTCCTATGCAAAAGTTCTTTGTAATTTATTGACGAATGAGGAAACGAAGGGTATAATACCTCGCGGCTTGCCGCGGAAAGCCGCCGTTGGCGGCGGG
>WRNF01000240.1 GCA_009776715.1 Treponema sp.
AAAGGGAAAGGAGAAAAAAGAAGGGGACAGGGGACAGGGGACAGGGAATAAGGAAAAGAGATTTATGTTGCTTTTTCATGGGTGTGCCTCTTTGTTGGGGATCGGATACCGGGGGCTGGAAGTTTTGTTTGAATGCTTATATTTTGACATACATTATTTGCCATATTTTATCTCCTGTCGCTTGTAATGTAATCAATGGTAAAACAATAGTTCCCTATCGTAAAAGCCATCCTCCTCCACAATTAATATAAGTTCCTGCTTTTTTGCCTTTTTTTTCATAATATCTGGAAAAGGTCCCTTCTTTACTTTTTTCCCGATATATATTTCCACCGGAACTATAATATCTCCAGCCAAAAAATAATTCATATAGGGAATCATTTAGATTATCATTGCTGGTTTGGTCTTCTTCTCTTCTGATAAATTGGTTTTTTGATCGCCCGAATGCATACGGCCCAATACTAACGTTGCCAGGAATAGAAATTCTGGCTAATCTGTTATTTTCAAAAGCTCTTTCTCCAATTGAAATTATACCATTAGGGATGATTACACTAGTAAGATTTTTTGAAGAAAATACACTATTGTCTATTGAAATAACTAAATCATCCCATAAGTTAGGAATAATTATATCATCTCCACTTCCTTTATAAGACGTAACAACGCCATTTTTAATAGAAAAAGGACTGTTAACAAATAATTCCCATTTCTCTAAAGAGAGTGCTTTAATTTGCAAAATACCATCTCTAACTTGATGTTCTGCTTCTATCCCATTTACACTTGTAATTCGTACCTCTAAATTATCTGTTATGTCATCAATTTTAATACCTGTAAAAAACACTGTCTGTTTATTGTCACTAGAAATTTGGATCGCTATGCCGTTTTTTATAATAAATTCCCAAGCACCTGCTACTAGCAAGATTTGACTACCAATTATTTTATTCATATTATTTACCAAATCAAATGTAAGTGAAAAATTTTCACTCCTCTTTTCAAAAGATTTCAAATTTGTTACACCCTGCCTTGGCCAATTTGCAAAACCCCATGCTTCTTTCCGTTTTGTAGCTTCCAGCCCATTATATAACATTTGCAATGCTTGCTCAATAGAATATGCCCAACGATAAGAACCGTGCAGATTTGTATCAATGCTTAAGGATACTGTTTCATTCAGATAATCTATTTCACCCTGCTTTATTCCTGTTGAATAAAACAAGGTAAAATGCAAAGATTCATTTCTAAAAAACTCATCAAAAAACTCTTCTGTCTCCGTAAGCCGCGCTAGCCATTCCCTGCGCCATTGTATGTCATTTAGGGCATCTTCCCTTATGTTGCCACTGGAAATATTAGCGCTTATTATTGAAGACCGGTTCACCGCTTCAAACAACGAAGGGTCAAGCGCTGCCGCCTGAAAATAATAACTTAACGCCGCCACCTCCGTCCCCTGCCTCTGCGCTCTAATGCCTTTGGCAAGGGCAGCTTCCGCCTGCACCGTGTTGGGCGCTGCTGCTTTCTTAAGCTCTGCCAGCCCTACCTCAGTCAGTTTTACCCCTAACTGCCCCAGCAATTCCGCACTAGCTTCCTTGACCGCGCTCAGGTTTTCCAGCGCTTCAGCGCTTACCGCCTGCGGCGGAAAAGAGGCTCTGCGCTCCCCGCTTTCCACGTCCGTTACGGACAGTTCCAGCATATAGCCGCTGGCGGTTTTGGTGACCGCCCCGCTTACAATTAAGCGGGCGTTGGTAAGTTCGCCTATTTTCACATAGTCCGCTTCGCTGTAAATGCCGCTCAGGGACTGGGCCTGTTCGGCAAGCGTTTTTTCCAGGTTCTGCCGGTCAACGATGGTCATGGCGGAATATTTGTTGAAGTCCCCGGTAAGGGAGCTTTGCGCCAGGGAAAGAACCCACTGCTCGCTCGGCAGCAGCCCCCTGCCCTCGGGTTCAAGCACCGCGAGCGTTAATCCCTTGCCTCCGTCCCCGGTGAAGAAAGGACCCGCCTGCGCGGCAGTTGTTTGCGGTTTTAGGCTATCGGGCGGGGAAGCGCAGGAGAAAGAGAAAAGGGAAAGGAGAAAAAAGAAGGGGACAGGGGACAGGGGACAGGGGATAGGGAAAAGAGATTTATGCTGCTTTTTCATGGGTGTGCCTCTTTGTTGGGGATCGGGGGTAGAGGGGCTGGGAAGTGAGCAGTGGGCAGGCTGAAACTGGTACGGTATTTTCATTTTTGATACCGCCAGCCAGATCCGGCATTAGTATAAGTGCCGGCTTGTCTATTATTTCTTTCATAAAATGAAATAAAATCTTCATACCGATAGTTAACAATTTTTGCTGATGAGTTTGTCTTTGTGGTATACTTGGATGTATAAAACAATCTAACATTAGCAGGAATGGTAATCCTGTTTAAATTATTCCCGCTAAATGCATGTCCTCCTATAAATGTTACACTATTGGGGATTATTATACTGGTTAAATTATTATCAAAAAAAGCAAAATATCCAATATGTGTTACGCTGTCAGGAAAGAATACGCTGTTTATTCTATTTCTTGTTATATCTGTTATTGGTTCTTCACTTCTTATATTAGTAGCAGAATTTACATTTCCCCCATAAATTGGTATTTTCCCAGCATAAAATGCATTTCCTTCAATAATAACAACGCCGTCAGGAAATGTGACACTCTCTAATCCCCTATTAAAAAAAGTATTATAACCAATACCTGTTATTATATCATCCCATACATTGGGGATATATAAATCATTTAATATTTGCCCTCTTTCATAATTTGTAATCTTACCTTTTTCAACTGTAAAGCGGCTATAAAAATTAAACAATTCGCCGGGAAGCGCTTTAATTTGCAAGAGATCGGTTTCTTCTGCGGTCCGGGTTCGCAGCGTTGACAGTATTTCAGCTTCTTCGGCAAAAACAGGTTTCCCGTTTTCTGTTTTTACAACCGGAACACTAAAAACATCTACTTCCGGTATCCGTATTGTTAAGCTGTCGGTAATGTCATCAATATTTATGCCTTTGACGCTTATTGTTTTATTGCCTTCATCCAAAATAGCTATTAAGGGCTGCTTATTTACAGCAAAGCCCCAACCTCCGAATGAATTAAAAGTTTCTGTCCCTATTACTGTATCCTTGTCGTTTAATATTTCTATAGTAATATGAAACATATTAACCATGGCATTAAATATGTTAGGCTCTTTTATACTCTGCAAAGGCCAGTCCCCCAAACCCCAGACATCTTTTCTTTTGGTTTTCCCCAAGCCGTCGTATAATGTCTGTAAGGCCTGTTCTACAGAGAGGGCCCAAAGATGGGAAATGTGCAAATTTGTTTGTATGTCGAAAGTTGCTGTTTCATTTTCGTAGTCAGGGATTCCGTGTTCAAGCTCTGTAGAGTAAAACAGCGTATAGATCAAAGCGGTATTTTTAAACAGATCGGCTAAAAATTCCTCTGCCTCCGTGAGCCGCGCGACCCATTCCCTGCGCCACTGAATGTCGTTACGCACATCTAAGGCAATGTCACCGCTGTTTATGTTCGCACTTATAACAGTAGACCGGTTTACCGCCTCAAACAAAGAGACATCAAGACTCGCCGCCTGAAAATAATAACTCAACGCCGCCATTTCCGTCCCCTGCCTCTGCGCGCTAATGCCTTTGGCAAGAGCAGCTTCCGCCTGCACCGTGTTGGGCGCTGCTGCTTTCTTAAGCTCTGCCAGCCCCTCGCCGGTCAGTTTTACCCCCAACTGCCCCAGCAGGTCCGCAGAGGCTTCCTTGACTGCGCTCAGGTTTTCCAGCGCTTCAGCGCTTACCGCCTGCGGCGGGAAAGATGCCCTGCGCTCCCCGCTTTCCACGTCCGTCACGGACAGTTCCAGCATATAGCCGCTGGCGGTTTTGGTGACCGCCCCGCTTGCAATTAAGCGGGCGTTGGTAAGTTCGCCTATTTTCACATAGTCCGCTTCGCTGTAAATGCCGCTCAGGGACTGGGCCTGCTCGGCAAGCGTTTTTTCCAGGTTCTGCCGGTCAACGATGGTCATTGCGGAATATTTGTTGAAGTCCCCGGTAAGGGAGCTTTGCACCAGGGAAAGAACCCACTGCTCGCTCGGCAGCAGCCCCCTGCCCTCGGGTTCAAGCACCGCGAGCGTTAAGCCCTTGCCTCCGTCCCCGGTGAAGAAAGGACCCGCCTGCGCGGCAGTTGTTTGCGGTTTTAGGCTATCGGGCGGGGAAGCGCAGGAGAAAAAG
>WRNF01000241.1 GCA_009776715.1 Treponema sp.
TCACTTTTTCCCACAGCACCTTGTCCCCGCCGGAAACTACGCCCTGTTCGGAAGTCCANACNGAAAGAAANTCNGTTTCCCCNTCAGGTAAAANCTGCCATCCGGTAAAAGGGTATTCTGGTTTGTTCTGATAGTTCAATGTAAAAGGAAAGCCCAGTTTGATCCCCGCAATGCTGCCGCGGGGACTGGCGGTTCCCAGCCCGCCTTCGTCAACCTCAACGGCAAGGGTGGGAGCGGCAGCTCCAAGCGGTCCTATGAGCAACTGCCCCTCCGGCGGCATCTCGTACACAAAAATTTCTACCTCAGTTCCGTCCATGTTTTTCGGCACAAATTTTACACGAGTCGCACCAATGGCCGCGGCTTCATCCTCCGCTGCCTCCGGTTTCTGCCAAACTGCAAAAGGATCGTCATCTCCATACCATGCCTGCCAGCCCAAAAAGGGATAATCGGCCAAAGGCTGGAAGCTCAGGGTAAAAGAATAACCCTTTTTCACTCTTTTATCCTGATTCCCAAAAAGGCTGGCAACACCGAGGCCTCCCGTTTCTATCCGCATTGGCACCCAGGGCGCATTGGCATAAGCTATTTCTGCGTCAATTTTTTTTATAAAATCAGGATCTCGCNGCTTGGTAAAAAGGTCGCAGCCGGACAAAAGAAAAATTAAAAGAGAAAAAAGAAAAAAGACGAACAAATTAAACCCAGTCATATTTTCTTTTTTAGGTTTGGTTTTCATGCGGTTAATTTTAACGGAGAAGGAAAGATGTGTGGCAATAAGTTGCAAAATTGTAACCGGAAAGATGTATTGGCAATATATGCCCGAAAACGCCTGCTCAGTTTGGCAAAAATAGCCATTTTTACCTACAGTATTATACCGTATCCGCCATCTATACTTTATTGTTATATTATGGTAGAGTAAACATGAATTATGTCTGATCAAATTGTACCCATTGACCAAATATTGCCCCATAAACTCCCATTGATAGCGCTCATGGGACGTCCTATTTATCCCGGGATATTTACGCCCATAATGATTGGCAACCCGGTTGACGTTAGAGTCGTTGAAGACACCATTGCAGGCGATGGAATGGTTGGCCTGGTTATGCTTCAGAATGAAAGCGATGTGCCGTCAATAAGCGATCTGTATAAAGTGGGAACTGCCGCCAAAATTGTAAAAAAAATAAACCTTCCCGACGGCGGAACTAATATTTTTATTTCTACAATAAAGCGCTTTAAGATTAAAAAATCATTGCATGCAAGCAATCCCATTGTGGCAGCCGTTGAATATCTGGAAGACGAGGAAGACAACACCAGTGAAGTTAAAGCCTTAACCAGGGCCTTGATTTCTGAAATGAAACAGATATCCGAGAACAATCCTCTTTTTTCGGAAGAGATGCGCCTTAACATGATTAACATAGATCATCCGGGAAAGATAGCTGATTTTATTGCCAGTATTCTTAACATAGATAAATCCGAGCAGCAAAAAATACTGGAAATTTTAAATGTCCGCAAACGAATGGAGCAGGTGCTGGTCTTTATAAAAAAAGAACAGGAACTGCTGCGCATTCAAAAAAAAATCCAAAAAGAACTTAATGAAAAAATAGAAAAATCGCAGCGGGATTATTTTCTGAAAGAGGAGCTAAAGGCTATTAGAAACGAGCTGGGAATGACCACCGATGCAAAAAGCTCCGACTATCAGCGGTTCAAAGAAAAAATTGATTCTTTTAAATTCGATGAAGAAACAAAAGAAGCGGTTGAACAGGAACTTGAAAAATTTAATTTGATGGAGCCAAACTCTGCTGAATTTATCGTTACGCGCAATTATCTTGATGTCATTGTAAGCCTTCCCTGGAACGATCCTGAGCCTGAAAAATTCAACATGAAAAATGCCCAGGCAATATTGGAAGCCGATCATTACGGGCTTAATGATGTAAAAAGCCGNATTGTGGAATATCTTGCAGTGCGGAAACTGCGCAGCGATTCGGAACTGCAAAAAANACAGGCCGATGCAAAATCCGCAGCGGCATCTTCCCCAAAGTCATTAATTCCGCAGGGGTCTATNGTCTGCCTGGTGGGGCCGCCCGGCGTGGGNAAAACTTCGGTGGGCAGNTCCATTGCCCGCGCCCTGGGCAAGCAGTTCTTCCGCTTTTCGGTCGGCGGGATGAGGGACGAGGCTGAAATAAAGGGGCACAGGCGCACTTACATTGGTTCAATGCCGGGCAAGATAATTCAGGGGCTTAAAATTGTAAAAANCAAGGCCCCGGTGTTTATGATTGACGAGATTGACAAAATGGGGGCAAGCTACCAGGGCGATCCGGCAAGCGCCCTTCTTGAAGTGCTGGACCCGGAACAAAATTTTGCATTCAGGGATCATTACCTCGATCTTTCTTTTGATATTTCCCATATTTTCTTTATTGTTACCGCTAACACCCTGGACACCATTCCCCCGCCGCTTTTGGATCGCATGGAAATTATCCAACTGCCCGGTTATATTGACACGGAAAAGCTGGAGATTGCAAAACGTTACCTTGTGCCTAAAAGCCTGGAAAAAAGCGGCCTTAAAAAATCGCAGGTAAAGTATACCAAAGACAGCCTTATGCATATTGCCAATGCCTATGCGCGTGAGGCCGGCGTGCGTAATTTTGAAAAAAATCTTGATAAAATTCACCGGAAGCTGGCAAAGCAAATTGTGGAAAAGGCGGAAGAAAACAATTCTGAACAATCGGCGCAAAAATCATATAACGCCATGCAGTTTGCAATTGATAAAAAGTTAGTCGAAAAACATTTGGGCAAGCCTATTTTCCCCGAAGGCGACATCAAAAAAGCGGACAGGCCGGGAATGTCGGTAGGGCTTGCATGGACTAACATGGGAGGCGACACATTGGTGATTGAAGCAAGCTCGGTTCCCGGCAAAGAAGGGCTTACCCTTACCGGCAAGATGGGCGACACAATGAAAGAAAGCGCCGCCATTGCCATGACAGTAGCGCAAAAGCTGGCGGTAGAAAACTATAATACTGCCAGCGACTGGTTTGACACGCACCATATCCATCTGCACATTCCCGAAGGAGCCACTCCAAAAGACGGCCCCTCGGCGGGCATTACCATGGCAGTGGCGCTTCTTTCGCTAATACTGAAAAAAACTGTTGCCGAAAAAATGGTAATGACAGGCGAACTTTCGCTTACCGGGCAGGTATTGCCCATTGGCGGCCTTAAAGAAAAAACCATCGCCGCCCGCCGGAATAAGGCCAAGCATATCATTATTCCCAAACAAAACGAACGGGATTTGGATGAAATACCGGATTATGTAAAGAAAGGAATTATTTTTCATCCGGTTGACCGTTTTGAGCAAGTGCTTGCCCTGGCATTACCGGATTAAATTGAATAACTTATGTTAAACATAATTTTTAACCATGAACATCACGAAAATAGGGATTATTGTATATTATCAACTATTGCTGATAATACATTTTGCTTTCATATAACAGTTTGTTCCCCGTTCCCTGTTCGCCGTTCCCCTTAGTTCGTTTGGTTTGCCTGCCTGTGCAGGCAAGTGGTTAAATATACAAATAGTTGTTTTGACGGATATTTTATGGACTATGATTGCATTGTGATTGGCGGCGGGCATGCGGGAATTGAAGCATCGCTTGCGGTTTCACGGCTTGGTTTTTCGACCCTTCTGATAACTCAAAACCCGGACAAGATAGGAATGCTTTCATGCAACCCCGCAATTGGCGGCCTTTCAAAAGGGAACCTTGTCCGCGAGGTGGATGCTTTGGGCGGCGAAATGGGCAGGCTTATTGATGTTACAATGATTCAATACCGCATACTCAACCGTTCCAGGGGGCCTGCGGTTCAGGCGCCGCGTGCCCAGGCCGACAAACAGGCTTATCAAACCGCGGCACGCGCTGTTCTTGAAAAGCAAAAAAATCTAAGCATTTTCATGGACACGGTAACCGATTTAATTATTGAAAATTTTATTATTGATAAAAATTATTCCGCATCTTCGCCTGGAAAAATTGCCGGAGTAATCACTTGCCGCGGGCATCGTATCAGCGCGGCAACGGTGATACTCGCTTCGGGAACATTCATGGAAGGAAAAATCTTTATCGGCGAATACGAGGCATTGGAGGGGCGGCTTGGCGAGGAAGCGGCTAAGGGCCTTGGGGGAAAGCTGCGGCAGCTTGGATTTCCTGTAGGCCGCCTGAAAACAGGAAC
>WRNF01000242.1 GCA_009776715.1 Treponema sp.
AAATCCGTGAAAATCCGTTTAATCTGTGAAAATCCGTGTGCATTTGACATCCAATGCCACTAAGTGCGGCTTTAGTTTGAAGTTACAGGTAAGCTTCAATTAAACTACTTTTACGCCATAATAAAAAAGCGCAATAAAGGTGTATAACCCAAGCGTTCCCGAAAACGCAAGACCCGATCCCTGATGCCGGGCGCACTGCTCAGGATAAATCCTTCGCGCATTATCCGTCTTGTTAGCTTTCACTGCGCGCCACGCCGTGTTAATTTTTCTCATCTTCAGCCATACGGCTGCATTTCCGAGCGCCCTGATCCCTGATCCCTAATATTTGCTCATTGCTCATTGCTATTTGCTATTTTCCCCGATCCCTGATCCCCGATCCCAAGTTACCTTGTAGTTGGTTCGCTGCGTGGACGGAACAATTACATTGCATGGCAATTAAATTGCACGGCAATTACATTGCCGCCCCCGCTTGCAAAAAATCAGTAATTCGGCTACCTTATAACATCATGGAATGGGTAAAAAAAGAAATATCGCCTGAAAAGGTAAAAAATATAAGCGTTAAATACAATTGCGATCTGCTTACCGCTTCAATTTTGGCCAGGAGGGGCATTGTTAACGGAGAGGAAATTAAATTTTTCCTTGAAAAAGACGAGCTGTTTTTGCATAACCCTTTTGACCTTTCAGGCATGGAAGATGCTGTTGACCGCATCCTTGCGGCAAAGGAAGAAGGCGAAAAGGTGCTGATTTTTGGCGACAGTGATGTGGACGGCATTACCGGCACGGTGCTGTTAACCAGATACCTTGCTTCTTTGGGAATGGACATAAGCTGGCGCATTCCGGGAAAGGACGATCCTTACGGCCTTTCGCTGGAAGCGGTTGAAAAATTTGCAAATGAGTACGGAACGCTTATCATTACCGTAGATTGCGGCATATCCCGCATTGGCGAAATCAAGCGGGCCGGCGAACTTTCTGTGGATGTAATTGTTACCGATCATCACGAGCCTCAGGAACAATTGCCCGAGGCGCTGGTAATCATCAACCCAAAATTGAAAAATTCAGCTTATCCTTTTAAAGACATTTCCGGCTGTACTGTTGCTTTCAAACTGGTGCAGGCACTGCGTTTTGCTTTAAGCAATGAATTGTACTCGCAGGAAATGTGCCTGTTAAATGCCAGGCCGGTAAATGACGCATACATTATCGAAATCGCCAAAATGCGCAACTTAAGCCTTACTGCAACTTTGAGCGAAACAATCATTCCGGGAATGGTATCCATTACCGAAACCCGTCTGCCTGCTTTTCTGCAAGGGCAGCAAATTTTTGTCTGGGATGCCCAGTTACAGAAGAAAATTTTTACAAAATTGTTTGGCAACAGCATTGAAATAGAAATGGCCGATGCGGCCGTTTTCATTGGCGAGGCAATAACTTCCGTTGCAGGAAAAAGTTTAATACGGATAAGGGAACTTTCCGCTGCGGCAAAATATTATGAAAAAGAGATGAGCGAACTGGATGTGTTTGTCAGCCTGTTTCGTTCTTTTGTGAAAAAAAAATATAATCAAACGGTTGACATTTACGAGATGCAGCTTGCAGCTCTTGGCACTATCGGCGACATTATGCCTCTGTTAAATGAAAACAGAATTATTGTCCGTTCCGGGGTTAACACAATTACGCAGGTTGATACTGTTCCTGCCAATGCGCAGATAAAACCAGGCCCGGGGATTGCGGAACTGCTGGACAAGCTGGAACTTTCCGGCAGCCGTTTTAATGTTAGGGACATTGCATGGAAAGTATGCCCGGTGATCAATGCCGCCCGCAGAATAGGGGATCCAGAAAAAGCCGCAGCTTTGTTTTTTGAAAAAGAAAGGGCAGCCCGCGAAAAAATTGCAGGCGAACTTGTTGCAATGAACGAGCAGCGGAAAATGATGGAAGAAGAAATTTGGCACATAGTAGAGCCTATGGGAAATAAATCCTTTGAAGATTTTAACAATAAAATGGCTTTTGTGTACGGCAGCGAGATTAACAGAGGGGTTACCGGGCTTATTGCCCAGCGGCTTGTCAGGCGGTTTAATGTTCCTTCCGTTGCTGTTTCGTTTAACGATGATGTTTACACCGGCTCTATCCGATCCGCCAGAGCTTACAATATTAACGGCCTATTGGAACAATGCCGGGATTTATTTATAGATTCGGGCGGCCATGAATTTGCCGGCGGGTTCAGTATGCAAAAAGCGCATTGGGAGGCCTTTACCGAACGCCTTAAAACCGTAGCTTTTTCAATTGAATTTTATCAGGAAGATGAAGGCAAGCGCCTCAATATTGATGCGGAACTTCCTGCGGAATTTCTTAACCCGGATATTTTAAAAATTGTAGATTCTTTTGCACCTTACGGAAAAGAAAATGAAACAATTATTTTTTTAGCAAAAAAACTTTTGGTAGAAGAAATTAATTTTATCGGTAAAAATGAATCTAAACATTTGCGAATGGTTCTTGCCGCCGGAAAACATAAATGGCCGGCATTGTATTGGGATGCCGCAGTACGTGTAATAAACAAAGAATTCAGCAAAGGCGATTATGTGGATGTGGTGTGTAATTTTACCCGCGATTGGTACAGGGGAATTGCCACTCCCCAAATGATGATACTCGATCTAAGGAAAAGCGCATAATGCAAAACATAAAATGCTGTTTTAGGCCGAATCTGCGTTTATGCATAAAATTACTGTTTATTTTAATTTTTTTCGTATTATCAATTAATAATGCACAGGCACAGGTCTTCCGTTATGCGGTAATTCCGGAAAACCCGCGTCAGGGAGATCCGGTAACTGTCAGCATTGAAGGAAGTTTAGATGTAAAATCCGCGAAGCTGATTTCTTCGGGAAAAGTGTTAAACAAGGCTGTTTTTTTCCCTGTTCCCGGCATTCACCGGCGTTCTCTTAATACGGCAATTCTTGCAGTGCCGTCCACAACTGCTGCGGGCCGTGCAAGCATTATCATTGAATGTGCATCAGAAATAACTGTAGTTTTGGATTTAGAAATAAAGGAAAGAAAATTCATATCAGAGGCAATAGAGTTAAATACGGCATTGACAAATATAAGAACGGCCCCCGACTATGTTAAAACCGAAGAAGCGCATTATTTAAGCAGCATTCTTTCCACAACCGGAAATGAAGTCCACAGTTTTGACAGATTTATTCCGCCGGTTAATTCAAACCGAAGAACCAGTTTTTTTGGGGACAGAAGAGTGTATAAATATTCAAACGGCGCAAGCGATTTTTCAATACATGCGGGAATTGATTACGGCGTGCCTTCGGGAACTCCCGTGCTTGCATGCGCTGCGGGAAAGGTCGTGCTGGCCCGCAGCAGAATTGTTACCGGTAATTCGGTGGTTATTGAGCATTTGCCCGGTATTTATTCCTTATACTATCATCTGGAAAAAATTAATGTAACAGAGGGCCTTACGGTTTCTGCCGGGACATTGCTGGGATTAAGCGGAGCTACCGGCCTTGCAACAGGGCCTCATCTTCATTGGGAAATAAGGGTTTTTGGGGAAATGTGCGATCCGGATGCATTTATTGATCATCCAGTTCTTGACAAACAATCAATAATTAGCCATATTAATAACAAGAGGTATATATGGACTCAATTTATTCCAGCAAAAAGGAGGTGAAAATTTTTGGCGCATATTATCATTGATGATTCTGAATTGCTCGAGAAAGCGATTAAGCGCTTTAAGCGCATGGTGGAGAAAGAAGGTATTGTGCGTGAATCCAAAAAACGTGAATTTTACGAAAAACCATCAACAATTCTTAACCGAAAGAAAAAAGCCATTGCCAGAAAACTTATGAAGAAGAACCGCAGGGGCCATGGGGAGTATTAGGAGAAACTGTTCTAAAATAAGGATATTTCAAAGATTACAATTTCCTTCTGTTAAAATAACTTCTGTTAAAATAACTTTTGGAGAAATAACTTTTGTTAGAATAACTTTTCTTTTTTTGTTTTTTAAAATTATTTTTTTTCTCATTTCCTGCAGCACAGTGCTGCCGGCAGATAAAACTGTGCTTGTTATTGGCGAATTGCCTGATACGGCAATAATCCATTGGATGCCCTTTGCAGAAGGCATTGATTATTGCGCAGGGAAGCTTTCCAATAAACGCATAGAATTTCATGCGCTCAGGATCGATCTTTCCAGCCCCCGTATTGAAATTTTTGCGGCAG